>SLSP01000133.1 GCA_007130345.1 Thermoflexales bacterium | reverse complement strand
GAGATCTTCAGCGCGATGTTCGTCTACGCGGTGCTGGCGCTGCTCATCTTCAGCTTCGCGCTGGATTTGCGCGGGACGGTGGCGCGGGCCGCCGCGCCCGGCGTGCTCTGGGCCGCCATCGCCTTCGCGGGGACGCTTGGCTTGAGCCGCTCGCTGGCACGAGAGCAAATCACCGGCGGGATGGAGGGGCTGCTGCTGGCCCCGGTCGAGCGCGTGCTGATCTTCTTCGGCAAGGCGCTCAGTAATTTCGCGCTGATGCTGGCCGTCGAAGCCGTGCTGCTCCCACTGGCGGCGGTGCTATTCAACGTGCCGCTGCTCAACGGCGGCGTGCTGCTGGTGCTGCTGTGGGGGACGGCGGGCTACGCCGCTGTGGGGACGCTGCTGGCGGCGATGGCGGTCAACACCCGCGCCCGCGAGGTGCTGCTGCCCATCCTGCTGCTCCCGTTGGCGGTGCCGCTGCTCATCGGCGCGGTACAGGCCACGCTCGGCCTGCTCGATGGCGCGCCCTGGGCCGAAATCGGCAACTGGATACAACTGCTCGTGGTCTACACGCTGATTATCACAGCCGTGTCGATGATCACGTTTGGATATGTGGTGGAGGAATAGCGCGTGATGAATAGAGAACGCAACCTAGATAGTGCGTTGGCGGTGGTGAGCCTCTTGACCTTTATCACGGCATTGGGGGCCGTGTTCTTCTACGCGCCGACCGAGGCGACGATGGGCGACGTGCAGCGCATCTTCTACTTCCACGTCGCGTCCGCGTGGGTGGGCTTCTTCGGTTTCTTCGTGACCTTTGTGGGGAGCATCGGCTACCTGGCGACCCGCGCGCGTCGATGGGACACGCTGGCTCTGGCCTCGGCAGAAGTGGGCCTGGCCTTCATCTCGATGACGGTGGTGACGGGGATGTTGTGGGCCAGACCCGTGTGGGGCGTCTATTGGACGTGGGAACCGCGCCTGACCATCTCGGCAGTGCAATGGCTGCTCTACGTGGCCTACGTGATGCTGCGCGGTTCGGTCGTCAACCACGAGCGCGAGGCGCGCTTCGCGGCGGTCTACGGCATCCTGGCCTTCGTCACCGTGCCGCTGTCGTGGTTTGCCATCCGCTGGTGGCGCACCATCCATCCCGTCGTGCTCACCGGATCGGGCCTGGCCCTTACCCAGAAGATGCAACACACGCTCTTCCTCGCGCTCGGCGCGTGTACGCTGGTGTACATCACGCTGCTACGCCAGCGCATCCACCTGGAACACGCCCGTGATGTTTTGGAGTCGCTTTTGAATGATCAGTATGACCGGAGGTGAATGATGACGACGGAACTGTATACCAGAACGGGAACCTTGTCGAATCCTAGCACGGTGGTGTTGGATCGCCCGCTCGCTTTACCGCTAGGACGTGTGCGCGTCGTGGTCGAAGCCTTGCCCGTACCGACTGCGGAGCGTTCCTGGTTGGAGAAACTGCAAGAGATTCGTCAAGCCTTACGTCAGAGCGGGTATCATCCTCGTAGCCGGGAAGAGATTGACGCCGAAATCCAGGCGGAACGAGATGCTTGGGAGGACAATTGATGCGGGTATATCTGGATTCTGCGCCGATCATTTATCTTGTCGAATCTATAGCGCCGTATGCGGCCAGCTTGGAGCTGCGGCTATCCGCACCAGGCACACAGCAAGTGTGTAGCGATCTCACGCGATTGGAATGTCGCGTTAAGCCGATTCGGGATGGCAAACCGACTTTGTTGGCAGCTTTTGACCGCTATTTGGCTGAGATCATTACAGAGATTGTGCCACTCTCACATAGTGTAATAGATTGTGCGACAGAATTGCGTGCCCAGTATGGATTTCGTACTCCAGATGCTCTGCATCTAGCCGCCGCCATCATCAGTGATTGCGATGTATTTTTGACGAATGATCGGCAGTTGTGTCGTTGCTCTGAAATCCTCGTCGAGTACATAGAATCCTGACTGAAAAATGGCATGGTCTGGTGATTGGGGATTCTAGATTTTGCAGAAGCGTCCTGAGTCTTGCATCCTGTGTCCGATAAAGCCCTAGTCACCGGCGCGACCGGCTGCGTCGGCGCGAACGTCGTCGAGGCGCTGCTGGAGCGCGGCTACGATGTGCGCGCGCTGCGGCGGGCCACCTCGCGCCTGGATGCGCTGGTGGGCCTCAACCCCGAACTGGTCACGGGCGATGTGACGGATTACGCCTCGCTCCCGCCCGCGCTCGCCGGATGCGACCTGGTCTTCCACGTCGCCGCCATCGCGCAGTATTGGCGCAACGCGCCCAACCCCATCTACCACGCCAACGTCACCGGGACGCGGAACGTGCTCCGCGCCGCGCTGGAAGCTGGCGTTCGCCGCGTGGTACTGACCAGCTCCGTGGCGACCCTGGGCGTGCCGGAGGTTCCCGGCCAGTTGCGGGATGAGCGCAGCGCGTTCAACCTGCGCCCGGCGGATTTCCATTATGGGCACAGCAAGCTCCTGGCCGAAGCGGAAGCTACCCGCGCCCTGCGCCAGGGCCTCGACGTAGTGATTGTCAATCCCGCCACCGTCATCGGCCAGCGCGACGTGAACTTCGTGGGCGGCGAGCTTCTGCGGGTGGCGCGGCGCGGGCTGCTCGTGGTCGCGCCGCCGGGCGGGATGGGCGTGGTCGCGGCGCGGGACGTGGGCGCGGCGCACGTCCTGGCCGCCGAGCGCGGCGTCACCGGCGCGCGGTACATTCTCAACGGCGAGAATGTCACGCACCGCGCCCTGGCCGAGATGGCGGCGGAGATCGTCGGCGTGCCCAAACCCCGGTGGACGGCCCCGGTCGCGCTGGTGCGCCTGCTCGCGGCGATGGCAGAGCGCGGCCTCCCCCTCCCCGCCGAATTGGACGCCTGCCGGTTGCGCCTGAGCGCGCACAAGCTATACTTCGATGGGTCGAAGGCGCGGGCCGCGCTCGGTTTTCGGCCTCGCCCTGCCCGCGCAGCCATCATCGAGGCGTGGAAGTGGTATACGGACTAGCTGAGACTTTTGTAGTCTTCACAGGAACAGGAGACATCCCTTTGATTTGCCCTTTGCTGAGTCTCCTGAAAAAGTCCAAAAATCCGATTTTTCCACATGCGACCTACTACATATATGAAATTCGCACGCGAAAAATCTACATATAGTATCAAGATTCTAAAAAATCGGATTTTTAGGGTGCTTTCAGGAGAGTCTTTGCTATGCAAATAAAATCTGATCGCGAGTTATTTAGACGGCGGCGACGCGGCGGCGGATGGATTCTGCTGCTGCTAATCGTGGTGGCCGCGAGCGTCTACATCGGCTATAACTTGTGGGCGGAGGTCATCGAGACCAGCCCCATCGTGGGCGTGCCCGCCACGCCCACACCGCTACCCACGCCCACCCCCTCGCCCCTCCTCTACATCGCCGAGGCGGAGGATGCGTACTGGTCGGGCTATATCAGCCAGGCGATTGTGGCCTATCAGCAAGCGCTGGACTTGGAGCCAAACCAGACGGACATCTACATCGAGTTGGCCCGGTTGCTGGTCTTAGAAGGTCGCCCGGAGCGCGGTCTGGTGATGGCCCGCGAGGCCCTCCGCCGCCAGCCAGAGAACGCCCGCGCCTGGGCCGCCCTCGGCATCTCCTACGAGTGGCTGCGGGCGTTGCCTGAAGCCCAGGCCGCGTTCCAGCAGGCTATCGCGCTCGATCCGACGCAGCCGGAGCCGTATGCGTATCTGGCCGAAACCTATATGGCGCGGGGGAACTGGTTCGGGGCCAACGACGCACTCGACACCGCGCTGAAGCTCAACGGCTCCAACGTGGACGTGGCGCGCAATCACGGCTATGTGCTGGAAAGCCAGGGAAGCTATTCCGCCGCCATCCAGGTATACCGCGAGGCCATCGCGCAGCATGGCGAGATCGCGCATCTCTATCTGGCGATTGGACGCAACGCGCTCGCGCTGGGCAACTTCAATCTGGCCCTGGAAGTCTACGAACAGGCGGTGGAGGCCGATCCCTATAGCGCCACCGCGCGCGACCGTCTGGGCTGGCTGTTGTTGTTGCAAGGCGAATACGAGCGGGCCGAGGAGCATCTTCAAGAAGCCATCGCGTTAGACCCCACATTTGGGGGCGCGTATGGGCGATTGGCGATTTTGTACTTCCAGCGCCGCAATTATGAGGACGCCATCGACACCTTCCGCCCGGCCATCCGCTATGGCGAAGCCCGCACGCGCCGCCGCACCGTCTTCTTCGTCATCACCGCCGAGGATGTGGGGGGCATCGGCGACGCGCCCTCGAACCTGGAGGTGGCCCGCGCCGAGTTCGTCCATCCCGAAAACCCGGAGTCGCCGCTGCGAGGCATCATCCGGGGAAGCGGCGAGGATTCGCCAGTAGCGGGTCATGTGCGCCTGGACGTGTTGAGCGGGCGATACCAGGTCAGCCTGACCGATATGCCGCCGGTGCCCACCGGCAAAGTGTACGTGGGCTGGTTCCTGACGATGCGCTCCCCGGAACGCCAGATAATCCGCACCGAACCGATTTTCCCGGCTCCGGATGGGCGCGTGGAGATGAACGGGAGCACAGGCGCGGTGGCAGGCCCGGCGATAGAGAGCTATTACACACTGGCCTTGTGCTATTACCTGCTGAACCAATGCTCCGACGCTATCCCCTACATCGAGGTGGCCTTGCGCATCGACCCGACGGACGCCAACGCGGTGCGGACGTGGGAGTTGTGTACGCGGTAGCGAATGATGGCTCTCCTGAAAAATCTCTGTTTGGGACACGGATGAACAAAGATTTCACGGATAAAATCAAAAAATCCGTGTTTTTCCGTGTGAATCTGTGTCCTATAAGCAAACTCAACCAGTGATGTTTGCTTGTCACAGGGTTAGTTTTGCACTACCGCCTATTTTTAATGCAAAGACGCGAGAGAGCAAATATCTTTAAGGTTATACTTGAGATTATTTAACAAATATGAAGATAGTTTTAAGATCAACCTTAATTTTTCTTGGCGTCTTTGCGCCTTTGCATCTTTGCGTTGATTTTTACAGTGGAGTCAGCGATGGGTAACGGGGGCGAGAAGGGAGAAGAGCAGCGCGGGGCGGCTTGGGCCTGGGCGGCGATGGGGATCGCGATACTGCTCATCTTCCGGCGGCTGGTCTGGGGACGGGTGCTGGCCGGCGGCGATCTGCACACGTATTTCTTCCCCTATTGGGTGACGGCGGCCCGCGCTTTCCAGGCCGGGCAGTTGCCCCTGTGGAATCCGTACCTCTTCGCGGGGGCACCCTTGCTAGCGAACTCCCAAGCCGGCGTCTTCTATCCCCTCAACTGGCCGCTATGGTTGCTCTCCGGCCCGTCGCTGGCGGGGATGGCGCGCGCGCTGCATTGGAGCGTGCTGCTGCACCTGCTGCTGGCCGCGTCCAACGCCTGGCTGCTGGCGCGACGCCTCGGAGCGACTCCCTGGGGTGCGGCAATCAGCGGCCTCCTCTACGCCGGAAGCGGCTACCTCGGCCTCCACGTTGAGCACCTCAACCAACTGCACGCCCTCGCCTGGCTCCCCCTGACCTTGCTGCCGTGCAAATGGCAGATGGCAGATGACGAAGGGCGCGCAGATTCCACAATCCACAATCCAAGCTCCGAAGTTTTTCTGCCTCCGGTTAGCGTTGTCGCGCTGGCCCTCATCCTCCTCGCGGGCCACACGCAGATGGCGTTCATCGCGGCGGTGGGGATCGCGTTGTGGCGCGTGGGCGAGGCGCGAGGCGCGCTGACGCGCCTCTGGCAGATGGCGTGGCCTTACGCGCTGGCCTTCGGGATGGCGGCAGTGCAACTCGCGCCGACGCTCGCGCTGACGCGGCACTCCGTGCGCAGCGGCGGGATGCCCTGGCGCGAGGCGATCTCCTTCTCCGTGCCGCCCTGGGAGCTGCCGCGCGCGCTGCTCCCACCATACCTGCTCCCGCCGCTGCTGCCCGAAGGCGTGGCCTACCTCGGCCTGGTGGGGCTGGTGCTGGCGGGATGGGCCGCGCTCCGCGCCCCGCGCCGAGAAGGACGCGCGCTGCGCCTGCCCCTCGCGCTGGCGGGCCTCGGCCTGTTCCTCGCCCTCGGCGGATACAATCCGCTGTACCTGGCAGCCGTGCGCCTGGGCGTGCCCGGCTTCGTCCACTTCCGCGCCCCGGCGCGCTTCCTGGCCCTCTACACCCTGGGCGCGAGTCTGGCGGCGGGGTTGGTGATGACGGACAGATTTTTTACCACAGAGACACAGAGAACACAAGAAGCAACTCAAAAATCCGATTTTTTTCGGATACAACCTATTACGAACAGGAGATTCGCGCGCGGAAAAACCACTTATAGTATCGCGATACTAAAAAATCGGATTTTTAAGCGTTCTTTCCTCCGTGGTGTTCTGTTTGCCGCGCTCGCGCTGGAACTGCTCTGGGCGGCGGAGGGCCTGCCCCACGCTGCCGCCACCGCCTCGCGTGCCTACACCGACCTGCGGCCCGCCACAGCGCATCTGATGGCCGCCGCCGAGGAGCCGGACGCCTCCCCCGGACGCTTCCTCAGCGTCTCGCAGACGCTCTTCGATGTGGGGGATGGCCCCGAAATCGACGCCATCTACGGCGACGCGCTCTCTGCCGACGCGCTGTGGACGTTCAAGGTGGCGGCCAAGCAGCGCGAGGTGCTCGCGCCCAACATCTCGATGGCCTTCGGCGTGCCCGCACTGGACGGCTACGATGGCGGCCTGCTGCCCACCGAGGCTTACGTCGCTTTCTCGCGCCTGCTGCTGCCTGGGGGCACCCGCGATGGCCGCCTGCGCGAGAATCTGGTCGCCATCCCCGACGCGCGCTGGCTCGCGCTGGCGGGCACGCGCTTCGTCATCACCGACAAGGTCGGCGACGCCTGGCTCGACGGTGTCTTCTACGACCGCCAGTTCCGCCACGCACTGGAGCCGGGCGAGTCGCTGCGGCTGGCGTGGCTGCCGGAGGCGTTCGCGGCGGACGCGCTCGGCCTGCTCTACGCGGGCGAGGGCGCGGTGACGGTGGCCTTTGCGGAGGGCGACGCGGTGACGCTGCCGCTACCTTTGGCGGCGGGGGACGCGCTGACGCCGGGACGCGCGCGCTGGCCGGAACCGGGCGGCGCGGTGCGCGCGGTCACGTTCCACGGTGGCGACGCGGGGCTGGTGATCGGCGGGGTCAGCCTGCTGGATGAGACCACGGACGCCTTCTACCCACTGGTGGCCTCGGCGCACTTTCGGCAGGTTCATTCGGGGGATGTGAAAATTTACGAGAACCTGGCCGTACTGCCCCGCGCATTCCTGGTACCTTCGGCGGATTGCGCGGCGGACGAGGCAACGGCGTTGGCGAAGATGCAATCCCCCGGCTTCGACCCGGCGCGGCAGGCCGTGCTCCTGGGGTGCGCGGACGCGGTTTTGCCGGATGGCACGGTCACGGGAGAGGCGCGGGTCACGCGCTACGCGGCGGCGCGGGTCGACATTGAGGCGGAGACCGCGCAACGGGCGCTGCTGCTCCTCACCGACGGCTGGTCGCCGGGATGGAGGGCGCAGGTTGAGGCGGCGGATGGCAGCGCGGCGTTCGAGGCGGAGCCGCTGCGCGCCAACCTGCTATTCCGGGGCGTGCTGCTGGAACCGGGCGCGTGGCGCGTCACCTGGCGCTATCGCCCGGAGGGGCTGACGGCGGGCGCGGTCATCAGCGGGATGAGCTTGTTGGCCTGGGCGCTTTATCGGCCCTTGCGAAGTTGGCTTGCCGGCCCCGACGAGGCTCCAACCTGATCCCATGAACGAAACACACCTGAAGACGCTGGAAGGCACGCTGGAACGGCTGACCTTCCGCAACGAAGAGAATGGGTACACCGTCGCCAAGCTGACGCCCACCGGCAAAAGTTACGAGATCACGGTGGTGGGGCTACTCGGCGGCGTGCAGGTGGGCGAGTCGGTGCGGCTGCGCGGGCTGTGGACGACGCACCCGCAGTACGGGCGGCAGTTCGAGGTGCGCGAGTACACGGTCAAGCTCCCGGCCACCGTCGAGGGGCTGCGCAAGTACCTGGGCAGCGGCCTCATCAAGGGCGTCGGCCCGGTGAACGCGGGGCGCATCGTCGATTACTTCGGCCTGCGCACGCTGGACGTGATCGAGGAGACGCCCAATCGCCTGCGCGAAGTGCCCGGCATCGGCAAAAAGCGCGCGGCCCGCGTCACGCGCGCCTGGGAGGAGCAGAAGCAGATCAAGGAACTGATGATCTTCCTGCAAGGGCACGGGGTGAGCACCGGGCTGGCGGTCAAGATTTATCGCCATTATGGGGATGAGGCCGTCGCCGTCATCCAGCGCAATCCCTATCAACTGGAAAAGGACATCTACGGCATCGGCTTCAAGACCGCCGACCAGATCGCGCAGAAGTTGGGCATCGCGCCGGACGCGCCCGCGCGGGTGCAGGCGGGATTGCGCTACACCCTGGGCCGGTTCAGCGACGACGGGCACTGCTTCGCCGTCCGCGCCGCGCTGTTGCACCAGGCCGCCGAGTTGCTGGAGGTGGCCTCGGAGACGTGTGCCGCGCAACTGGACGCGCTGCTCGCGCTGGAGGAGGTCATCGCGGAGACGCTGCCGGACGCGGCGGGGGAGGCTATCTACTTGCCGCCCTTCTACTACGCCGAGGTGGGGGTGGCGAACCGGCTACGCCGCCTGCATACCGCCGCCCGCGACCGGCTGGCCGTCTTCCAGGATGTGGATTGGGACGTGGCCTTCGAGTGGCTCGACACGCACACGGGCATCACGCTGGCGGAGCAGCAGCGGGCGGCGGTGCGGATGGCGATCACGGCGCGGGTGAGCGTGCTGACCGGCGGGCCGGGCACGGGCAAGACCACGGTGACGCGCAGCATCATCGAGTTGTTGCAGGCCAAAGGGCGCTCGGTGCTGCTGGCGGCCCCCACCGGCCGCGCGGCCAAGCGCCTCGGCGAGACCACCGGGCGCGAGGCCAAGACGCTCCATCGTCTGCTAGAATTCAAGCCGACCGAGGGCAACCGCTTCTTGCGCGACCAGGAGAACCCGCTGAATACCGACCTCATCATCGTGGATGAGGTCTCGATGGTGGACGTGCTGCTGATGAATCACCTGCTCAAGGCGGTGGAGGCGGGCACGCACCTGCTGCTGGTGGGGGACGTGGATCAACTGCCGTCGGTGGGGCCGGGCAACGTGCTGCGCGACCTCATCGACAGCGCCGCGCTGCCGGTGACGCGCCTCGACGTGATCTTCCGCCAGGCCGCGGATAGCTTCATCGTGACCAACGCGCATCGCATCAACGGGGGCGAGTTGCCGCTGTTCCCCCAGGGCGCGCGGGACTTCTTCCTCTTCCGTCAGGACGATGCCGAAGCCGCCGCCGACCTGGTGCTGGACATCGTGGCGCGGCGCATCCCGGCGAAGTTCGGCTACGTCGCCGACCGCGATGTGCAGGTGCTCGCGCCGATGCACCGGGGCGCGGTGGGCGTGAGCGCGCTCAACCAGCGGCTCCAGGAGCGGCTCAATCCCGCGCAGCCTCACAAGGCCGAGACGCCGCACGGCTCGCGCGTCTTCCGCGTGGGCGACCGGGTGATGCAAATCCGCAACGACTACGACCGCCAGGTCTTCAATGGCGATATGGGGTGCGTGACCGCCATCGACACGGAGCGTCACACGCTCACGCTGGACTGCGACGGGGAGGGCATCGTGTACGAGTCCGCGCAACTGGACGAGTTGGTTCACGCCTACGCCGTCAGCATCCACAAGGCGCAGGGGAGCGAGTTCCCCGTGGTGGTGATTCCGCTGCTGATGCAGCACTACGTGATGTTGCAACGCAACCTGCTCTACACGGCCATCACCCGCGCGCAGGAATTGGTGGTGCTAGTGGGCGACCGCCGCGCCATCGCCATTGCCGTACACAACGACAAAATCGCCCGGCGCAACACGCGGCTCAAAGCGCGTATCCAGGCCAGCCAGTCTGCGCCGCCGCCGCCGAGCGGCTATCCAACAACTTCCCGATCATCGAGAGCGGACAAATCTACCAAGTGACCCTCCTGAAAAAAGCCCAAAAATCCGATTTTTTCACACGCGACCTACTACATATATGAAGTTCGCACGCGAAAAATCTATCTTTGGTATCAAGCTGCTAAAAAATCGGATTTTTAGGGTTCTTTCATTAGAGTCATCAAGTAGGAGTCACATCTCGAAGCGCGGGGCACCCGCATCGCCTTGCTCATAGACCTCGTCGGCGGGAAGAGGTTTCTGCTGCGCGGCGGCGCGGGCCAGTTCGTCGCACCGCTCGTTCTCTGGGACGCCCGCGTGGCCTGGAACCCACACAAACTCGACGGTGTGCTCCGCGCAGAGTTCCAGCAACTCGGCCCACAGGTCGGGATTGAGCGCGCGATCCTTCTTGTTGCGCCACCAGCCTTGCGCGCGCCAACGCTTCGCCCATCCCTTCTCGATGGCGTCCACCAGATAGCGCGAGTCGGTGTGCAGCTTCACGCGGCACGGCTCCTTGAGCGCGCGCAGCGCCTCGATGGCGGCCAGCAGTTCCATCCGGTTGTTGGTGGTGTGGCGGAATCCGCCGGAAAGTTCGCGGCGATGGCCGCCGCACATCAGCACCGCACCGTAACCGCCAGGCCCAGGATTTCCCAGGGAACTGCCGTCGGTGTACACCGTGATCAATTTGCGTGGTTGCTCCGTTTTGGATGATGTCATGTCCCGTATTGTAAAAGCGGCTGGCAGAAAAGCAACCGGCAATTGACTTCACACCAGCGCGGGTATAATACGGGCAGGGCCTAACCAGAACGCGACCCCTTGCGAGGAGTGATATATGATCGAAGTGACCCTGGAAACCATACAGATGAGCCTCGTCTCGCCGCACCGGATCGTGGTGCTCAAAGAGATCGACATCGAGCGCTACTTGCCGATATGGATTGGCCCGTGTGAGGCCGAGGCCATCTCCGTGCGCCTCAACGAGATCGAGATGCCCCGCCCGCTGACCCATGATCTCGTGATGGGGCTGTTGGATACGCTGGGCGCGGAGCTAATGTACATCTACATCAACGCGCTGGCGAACAACACCTTCTACGCCCGGCTGGTGCTGGATGTGGATGGCGAGGAGGTTGACGTGGACTCGCGCCCTAGCGACGCCATCGCCATTGCCGTGCGGGCCAACGTGCCCATCTACGTCGATGAGACGGTGATGGATGAGGCCGGCGTCGTGCCCGACCAGGACATCATCGACGAGGACAATATGCGCGAAGAGGGTCTGGGCGTCTTCCGCGATTTCCTCAGCACGCTGGATATCGATGAAAACGATATCCAGGAGAACTGAGAGGGCCTGTGGGCATCAACGCCGCCCCCAATAAAACCGTCCCCCATAATGTCGAGGCCGAAGAGGCCGTCCTGGGCGCGCTGCTCATTGACCCGGAGGGCATCTTCCGGGTATTGCCCTTCCTGCGCGCGGAGGACTTCTACCTCCAGAAGCACCGCTGGCTCTACGAGGCCGTCACGCGCATCCACGAGCGCCGCGACCCCATTGACTTCCTGAACCTGACCACCGAGCTAGAGCGGCGGGAGCAGCTCGAAGCGGTGGGCGGCGCGGCCTACGTCTCGCAACTCATCAACGCCGTCCCCTCCGCCATCAACATTGAATCCTATGGGCGGATGGTGGAGCAAACGGCAGTGCGTCGCCGCCTGCTGGATGCCGTCACCGACATCGCGCGGCTGGCCTACGACGAGAAGTTGCCGGTCGAGCAGGTGGTGGATCGCTCCGAGCAGGCGCTCTTCGGCGTCTCGCAGCAGCGCACCACGCGCGACTTACAGCCCATCCAAGAGGTGGTGCAGCGCTACTACGACCGCGTGGAATACCTCTACGCGCATCGCGGCGAACCGATGGGCGTCCCCTCCGGCTTCCGCGACCTCGACCGGATGTTCGGCGGCTTCCAGCGCTCCGACCTGCTGATCCTGGCAGCGCGGCCCGGCGTCGGCAAGACCTCGCTGATGATTACCTTCGCGCTCAAGGCGGCGGAAAAGGGGCGGACGACGGCCCTCTTCAGCCTGGAGATGTCGGCGGAGCAGTTGGTGCAGCGGATGGTAGCCGCCGTCAGCCAGATCGACGCGCAACGCCTGCGCCTGGGCCATCTCCAGGACGACGACTGGCCGCGCTTCGCCGAGGCCATCGCCCACCTGTCCGAATTGCCCATCTACATTGATGATACGCCCTCCATCTCGGTGCTGCAACTGCGCACCAAGTGCCGCCGCTTACAATCAGAGCGGGGGCTGGACATGGTCTTCGTCGATTACCTGCAACTGATGAACTCCGACTCGCGCTCCGAAAACCGCGTCCAGGAAGTGTCGTACATCTCGCGCTCACTCAAGGGGCTGGCCCGCGAGCTTGACCTCCCCCTGATGACGGCCTCGCAACTCTCACGCGCCGTCGAACAGCGCACGGACAAGCACCCGGTGCTCTCCGATTTGCGCGAAAGTGGTTCGCTGGAACAAGATGCCGACATCGTGATGTTCATTTACCGCGACGAGCTATACAATGAGGAGACGGAGACCCCCAATATCGCCGACATCATCATCGCCAAACACCGCAGCGGCCCCACCGGGACGGTGCAACTGTTCTTCAACAAGCGCCTCACGCAATTCCTCGACGCGGCGACCAGCATCGCCCCCGACACTTACGGCGCGGCGGCGGCCCCGCCCCCGTTCGAGACGCTATGACCGAGCGCGTGCTGCGCACCTTTTCCGGCTTCCCGGCGGGGCAGACGGCGATGGTCACGCTGCCCGACATCGTCTTCACCGAACTTGTCCCGCTGATTGACGATCTGCTGGAGTTGCGCGTCACGCTGCTGTCGCTCCGCCGGCTGGCGCAGATGCGCGCCGAGGTCGCGCCGTGGATTACGGCGGCGGAGCTACGCGATGACCCGGCTATGCGCGCCGCGTTGGGGGATGGGGATACGCCCCTCGACGCGGTGTTGGCGCGAGCCGTGGCGCGGGGCACGCTCTTGGTGGCCCGGCGCGAGGTCGCCGACGGCACGGTGGAGCACCGCTACTTCGCCAACAGCCCGCGCGGACGAGCCGCCGTCGATGCGCTGCGGCGCGGCGTCGATCTGGCGCGGGCCGAGCGGATTGCCGCGCGGCCCAACATCTTCGCGCTGTATGAGCAGAACATCGGCCCGCTGACGGCCCTGTTGAGCGAGGAACTCAAGGAGGCCGAGGCCACCTACCCCGCCGCGTGGGTCGAAGAGGCGTTCCGCGAGGCCGTGAGCCGCAATAAGCGCAACTGGAAGTACATCCACGCCATCCTCAAGCGATGGCAAACTGAGGGGAAAGATGAAATCCATCGAAGAGATCGCGCGACAGATACGCAACGCTACATCACAGGCGAGTACGGCGACCTCATCCAGCACTGAGCCGATGAGGAGCGCGCCGAGCGACCTGCCGGGACGCGCCGATTGCACACTGTGCCAGGGCTTGGGCTACGTGCGCCTGGATGTCCCCGTGAGCCATCCCGACTTCGGCAAGCTCTTCCCCTGCACCTGCCGGATGTCCGATTTGCAGGAGCGACGGGCGCAGACGTTGCGCTCCTTCAGCAACCTCGATGACCTGGCGCGCTTCACCTTCGAGACCTTCGCGCCGGAGGGCCATGGTCTCTCGCCCGAAAAACAGAGTAATCTGCGGATGGCCTATGACCTCGCCCGCGACTACGCGCGGCGACCGGAGGGCTGGCTGCTGCTGCGCGGCGGATACGGGTGTGGTAAGACGCACCTCGCGGCGGCGGTCGCCAACGCGGCCATCGCGCAGGGCTTGCCCGTCATCTTCGTAACCGTGCCGGATTTGCTGGATCACCTGCGGGCGGCCTACGCGCCCACCTCGACGCAGCCCTACGACGAGCGCTTCGAGCAAGTGCGCAACGCTCCACTCCTCATCCTCGACGATCTGGGCACGGAGCACGCAACCGCCTGGGCGCTGGAAAAGCTCTTCCAACTGCTCAACTACCGCTACCTCTCGCGGCTGCCCACCGTCATCACCACCAACCACGAGCTAGAGGCGATGGATCCGCGCCTGCGTTCCCGCTTCGGCGACCCCGACTTGGTGCAGATTGTGGCTATCCTCGCGCCAGATTTCCGGGGCAGCGGGCAAGACCGTGACCAATCTGACCTCAACGCGCTGCCGCTTTACCGCGAGATGACCTTCGAGACCTTCGACCTGCGCCGTCACGAACTGGAGCGCGAGACAGCGGATAATCTGGCGCGCGCGTTCAAGCGGGCGCAGAGTTACGCCGCCGAGCCGGAGGGCTGGTTAGCGATTATCGGAACGTATGGGTGCGGCAAGACGCATCTGGCGGCGGCCATCGCCAACGCCCGCTCTCGCCAGGGACATCATGTGCTCTTCATCGTCGTGCCCGACCTGCTAGATTATCTACGGGCATCGTTTAATCCCAACAGCCCCGTGACCTACGACAAGCGATTTCAGGAAGTGCGCCACGCGCCCTTTTTGGTGCTGGACGATCTGGGCACGGAAAGCGCGACGCCCTGGGCGCAGGAGAAGCTCTTCCAACTGCTCAACGCGCGTTACGTGGCCCGGCGGCCAACCATCATCACCACCACGCGCGAGGCAGAGGACTTCGACCCCAAACTATGCACACGCCTGTTGGATGCCGACCGCTGTGAGATCTTCGCCATCCTCGCCCCGGCCTATCGCGGACGAAAGACCTCACGCCAGGCCTCGCGCAAACGCGGACGAAGAGCTTGAGATGTATACTCGGCAGGATCGCCTATAGAGCCTTATGATGCCGGGTGCTATCCATCTTACCAATGTGAAGTATAATCAAGGATGATCATTTTCACCATACCCTATCAAGGAGATTGAGCTATGACAAACCGTTTTGAAAACAAAGTTGTTCTGGTAACGGGAGGCAGCATGGGCATTGGACAGGCTACCGCTATCGCATTTGCAGCCGAAGGCGCGACGGTCATCATCGCGGACGTGATGGAAGAAGAAGGCATGCAGACGCTCGAAACTATCGAGGCGTCTGGCGGCAAGGGAGAATTTGTCAAGACAGATGTGTCGCAGGCCGCAGAGGTCAAAGCACTTATTGAGCACATCGTCGCCACCTACGGGCGACTGGATTGCGCTTATAACAATGCTGCCGTCGAAGGTGAAGTAGCTTTCACGGCTGATAGCACTGAGGAGAACTGGGATCGCGTCATTGACATCAACCTCAAAGGCATCTGGCTTTGCACAAAATACGAGATTCAACAGATGCTCAAGCAAGGTGGCGGGGCCATCGTCAACTGTGCTTCCAACGCCAGCTTCACGGGTTTCCGAGGCGTACCGGCCTACGTGGCAAGCAAGCATGGCATTATGGGCATCACCAAAACGGCGGCACTGGAATACGCCACCGAGAACATCCGCGTCAACGCCGTGTGCCCCGGCGTGATCCACACCCCAATGATCGACCGTTTTACCGGCGGCACGGAGGAAGGCCGCGCGGCGCTCATCGCCCTCGAACCCATTGGACGCCTCGGCCGTCCTGAAGAAATCGCCTCGGCTGTGCTCTGGCTTTGCTCAGATGAAGCCTCTTTCGTCATCGGTGCCGGTGTGGTTGTGGATGGCGGCATGACGATTCAATAAGCACGCGGAGCGCCCGGTAAACTGACCGCGTTGTTTGGGACACGGATGAACACAGATTTCACGGATAAAATCAAAGAAATCCGTGTTTTTCCGTGTGAATCCGTGTCCTATGCTCGAACTCAACCGGTGACTCTTTCTCGTCACATTAGTTTCGCGCTACCGCGTGTTTTCACTAACCTGTTCTATAACTGATGGGTAAAGCACATGATTTTTTACCCTGTAACTTTCAACCGCTTTTCTAAGGAGGAACCTGATGGCTGCTGACGAACGCGAAAAAGTATTAAATCAGACGGTGGCGCAGATCAAGCGCCGTTTTGGCGAGGGCGCGCTGATGCGCCTGGGCGAAGCTACGCATCTTAACGTGGAGGTGATTCCCACCGGATCGCTGGCCCTGGATGTGGCCCTGGGCGTGGGCGGATTGCCGCGTGGGCGTATCACCGAGATCTACGGGCCGGAAGGCTCCGGCAAGACCACCATCTGCCAACATATCGTGGCCGAGGTGCAGAAGGCGGACGGCGTCGCGGCCTTTATCGATATGGAGCACGCCCTCGACCCCACCTACGCGGCCCAGTGCGGCGTGGATATCGAGAGCCTGTACATCTCGCAGCCGGATACCGGCGAGCAGGCGCTGGAAATCGCCGAGGCGCTGGTGCGCAGCGGCGCGGTGGACGTCATCGTCATCGACTCGGTGGCCGCGCTGGTGCCCCGCGCCGAAATCGAAGGCGAGATGGGCGACTCGCACCCCGGCCTCCAGGCCCGGCTGATGAGCCAGGCACTCCGCAAGCTGTCGGGCGTCATCAAGCAGAGCAACACCATCATGGTCTTCACCAACCAGTTGCGCGAGAAGATCGGCGTGATGTTCGGTTCGCCGGAGACCACGTCGGGCGGGCGCGCGCTCAAGTTCTACGCCTCCGTGCGCCTCGATGTGCGCCGCATCACGTCCATCAAGCTCAAGGGCGACATCATCGGCCACCGCACGCGCGTGCGCGTCACCAAGAACAAGGTCGCGCCGCCGTTCCGCGTCGCGGAGTTCGACATCATGTTCGGCGAGGGCATCAGCCGCGAAGGCGACATCCTCGACGTGGGACTGGAACTGGGCCTGCTGGACAAGCGCGGTTCCTACTATTACTATGAAGGCGATAACATCGCCCAGGGGCGCGAAAACACCAAAGACGAGCTGGCGAATAACAAAGAGCTGGCGCAGACGTTGGAAAACCTCATCCGCCAGAAGCTGTTGGGCCTGGAGATTATCCCTCTGGAAGTCGGCACGGCGGGGGAACAAGATGATGACGAGGACTTCGACGCCGATCTTGAAGACGAGAGCGACGAAGAGTAAACCACGCGAGAGAGCAGTACAGCTTCCACAAATCGAGGGGCAAGGCGTGTCCTTGCCCCTCTGACGTTGCATCGAGTAGGCTCTCCGAGGAGGCGGCATGGCATTGCAAACTCCGCTCACGCGGCCCTGGCGGGCGGATGTGGCGCTGGTCTTGGTGACAGTAGTCTGGGGATCGACCTTCATCATCGTCAAGCAGGCATTGGACGCGGTGGGGCCGTTCGTATTCGTCGCGGCGCGGTTCTGGCTGGCGGGGGCTGCGCTGTTGATGGCGGCCCTGGTGCGGCGGGAAACCTTCTCCCGGCGCGTGGTGCGCGACGGCGTGCTGACCGGGCTATGCCTCACGGTGGGCTTCGTGACGCAGACCCTCGGCTTGCAAACCACTGAGGCGGGCAAGGCCGCCTTCATCACCGGCTTGAGCGTGGTGCTGGTGCCACCGTGCGCGGCGCTGTTGCTGCGCCAACCGCCCTCGCGCGCGGCGACGCTGGGCGTGCTGCTGGCAACGGTGGGCCTGGGCCTGCTCACCCTGGAGCGGACGCTGCGCCTCGCGCCCGGCGACCTCTGGGTGCTGGCGTGCGCGGTGGGCTTCGCCGGGCACATCCTCAGCACGGGCGCGTTCTCGCCCCGGCACGCGGTGCTGCCCTTCACGCTGGTGCAGTTACTCACCGTCGCCGGGCTGACCTCGCTGGCGGCCCTCGTCCTCGAAGCGCGCGCGCTGGTGCCGCCGCCGGGCGCGTGGCTGGCAATCGCTTATATGGGCCTCGTGGCAACGGCGTGCGTCTTCGGGGTGCAGAGTTGGGCGCAGCACCACACCTCGCCCACGCACACGGCCCTGATCTTCGCGCTGGAACCGGTCTTCGCCGCGCTCTTCGCCATAGCAATCGGCGGGGAGATGCTGGCCTCGCGGCAATGGCTAGGCGGGGGGCTGATTCTCTTGGGGATGGTGGCGGCGGAGTTGGGCGGGAACCGCGATGCGTAAGCCCGGTAGACCCGGCCTGTGGCTGATGGCGGGCGCGATCTGGCTCCTGCTCCTGGCGGGATGCGCGTCGCCCGCGCCCTCCGCCTCGCTGGCCCCGCCGACGGCGACGCTACCCGCGTCCGCCACGCCGCCCCCCACGCCGACACTCCGCGCCATCACGCCCACGCCCGACCCCACCGCGGTGCCCCCCATCGTCATCGGGATGCTGACGCCCACCATCACGCCGACTCTGGGCGCGTCCCCCACCCCCGCGCCAACGCCGACGGGCGCAGCCATTCGCCAGAGCCTGCCGGAACCGGTGTTCCCGGAGCCGTTCGGCGTGCAGATTCACTTCAAGCAGCCGGAACCGGGCGAGATCGCGGCGTTGCAGGGCGCGGGCTTCGGCCTGGTGCGCCGCGACCTGTTTTGGAGCGAGATCGAGCAACAACGCGGCATCTACGACTTCTCTGAGTATGACGCGATGATGGCGATCCTGGCGCGGCAGGGCTTGCGCGTCCTCCTGATCCTCGATTACGGCAACGGTCTCTACGATGGCGGCCTGCCGCCGCACACCGACACGGGCCGGGCGGCCTTCGCGCGCTTCGCGGCGGCGGCGGCCCGCCGTTATCGTCGCTACGACGTGATCTGGGAGATCTGGAACGAGCCGAACATCTCGCGCTTCTGGTATCCCGAACCCAACGCGGAGGACTACGCGCGCCTGGCTATCGTGACCGCGTCCGCCATCCGCCGCGCCGATCCCACGGCGGTGGTCATCGCGCCGGCGGTGGTGCATTTCCAGCCGGAATACTGGACGGTGCTCGGCGAGATGGGCCTGTTCCGCTGGGTGGACGCGGTGAGCGTCCACCCCTATGGCGTGGGCGAACCGGAGGACGCGCTGCCCTACTATCTGTGGCTGCGGCGCTTGATCGACTATCACAGCCCGGCCTGGCCCGCGCCCATTGTCAACAGCGAAGCGGGCTACTCATCCATGGAAGGGGGATTCACCGAGGCGGCGCAAGCCAACTATTTGGCGCGGCAGGCGCTCTTCAGCATGGCCCACGACGTGCGCTTTAGCGTGTGGTACGATTGGCGCAACAACGGCGAAAATCCCGCCGAGTTGGAACACAACTTCGGCACGGTCACGTATGGCTTCGACCGCAAACCGGCCTATTACGCCGCGCGCACCCTGGCCCGGACGCTGGACGGCTACCGCTTCGCGCGGCGGATGGCCGTAGGCGGCCCTGACGATTACGTGTTGCTCTTCCAGCGCGGGGAGTCCCTGGCCCTGGCCGCGTGGACGGTGGCGGAGACGGGCGTCATCACGTTGCCGCTGCCGCTGGCGGCGGTGGAGGTGGTAGAGATAACGGGAGCGCGGAGCGAACTCCAGCCGGGGGACGCGGGCTTCGCGCTGACACTCGGTCCCGCGCCGCGCTACGTGCTGCTCGGCGACGCCCCCGCGCTGGCGCGGATGGCGGGCTGGCAGCCCTACGCGGCGTTCCACCGGATCACGCCTTCTGAGGGCGCGCGGGTGGTGGTGGAGAACCCCTTCCCCAGTCCGCGCCACGCCGAGCTACAGGTGCGCGTCGCCGGGGAGGTGGTGGGGCGCACGGAGGTCGCCGTGCCGCCAGGCGGCGTCATCCACGCCCGCGTCCCGGTGGATAGGGCGGACTTCTCCGGCGACACGCGGGCCGAGGTGGTCTTCATCCCGGTAGATGAGGCGCTGCTGCCGCTCCAGAGCGCGGTAATCTGGTTGCAGTTCGCACCGTAGAGATTATACTAACCGCACATTGAATTTTCCATTTTACCACGGAGACACGGAGGACACTGAGGTTTTTGCGCGGGTTTCTCTGTGTTCTCCGTGTCTCTGTGGTGAATTTTTAGCGTGCGTTTAG
>SLSP01000521.1 GCA_007130345.1 Thermoflexales bacterium | reverse complement strand
TTAGTAGGTCGCGTGTGGAAAAATCGGATTTTTGGACTTTTCTCAGGAGACTCACTCATGACCCTTGAATTTACGCATTTTTTACGACATTTGGAGTTCGAACGCGGGTATTCGGCCAATACGCTGGTTGCTTATCGGACGGATTTGCAGCAATTCCAGCGGTTTGTCCGGCAGCAGCAGGTGGAGGCGTGGGCCGCGCTTTCGACGGGGGTGTTGGACGGCTTCTTGGAGATGCTCCAGGAACGCGATTACCGCCCGGCGACGGTGGCCCGAAAGGTCGCGGCGGTGCGCTCGTTCCTGCACTTTCTGTTTGCCGAGGGCGTGGTGGAGGAGTCGCTGGCCGAATGGCTGCATCAGCCGAAGGTGGGCAAGCGGTTGCCGCGCGTGCTCTCCATCTCCGAGGTGGACGCGCTGCTGGCAGCGGCTTCGGCGGATGAGACGCCCTTGGGTCTGCGCGACAGCGCGCTGCTGGAACTGCTCTACGCCACCGGGATGCGGGCTTCGGAGGTGGTGCGCCTGCGCCGCGATGATGTCGATCTCCACGCGGGGGTGGTGCGGTGCTGGGGCAAAGGCAACAAGGAGCGTGTGCTCCCGCTGTATCCCGAGGTGGTGGCCGTTCTGCGGCGGTATATTGAAGAAGGGCGCGACTTTCTCCGGCACGATTCCAGCGAGGCCACACTCTTTCTCAACCGCGCGGGTAGTCCGTTGACACGCCAGGGGCTGTGGTTCCTGGTGCAGCATTACGCGGGGGCGGCAGGTCTGGATAATGATGTCACGCCGCACACGCTGCGCCACACGTTTGCCACGCATTTGTTGGAAGGCGGCGCAGAGTTGCGCGAGGTGCAGCAGTTCTTGGGACACGCGAGCATCACCTCGACGCAGATTTACACGGAAGTTTCGAGCCGGCGCAAGCGCAAGGTCTACGATCACGCGCATCCCCGCGCTCATTTCCCTAATCATCAAGACAAAGGAGCGTAACATGACGGAGTTTTTCACGATGGAAGCCTACGAAGCCGCGGCCGATGCAATTCGGCAGCGGGCGACCTTGAAGCCGCGCGTGGGCCTGATCCTGGGATCGGGTTTGAGCAGCCTGGCCGAGTCGGTCACGGACGCGGTGCGCGTGCCCTTCAGCGACATCCCGCACTTCCCGGTCTCGACGGTGCAGGGGCATCACGGGCAACTGGTCATCGGCCACCTGGAGGGCCAGCCGGTAGTGGTGATGCAGGGGCGCGTGCATTTCTACGAGGGCTATAGTATGGCCCAGATCACGCTGCCCATCCGCGTGATGAAGCTGCTCGGTGTGGAGACGCTGATCGTGACCAATGCCGCCGGCGGGCTGAATCTGAACTATGTCCCCGGCGAGGTGATGATCGTGCGCGATCACCTGAACTTGCTCGGTATGGCGGGCTGGAGTCCCCTGCGCGGCCCCAACCTGGAAGCCTTCGGGCCGCGCTTCCCCGACACCAACGACGCGTACACGCCCGCGCTGCGCGAGTTGGCGCGCAAGGTGGCGATAGACGCCGGCGTGCCTTACCACCGGGGCGTCTACATCTGCCTGGCCGGGCCGAATTTTGAAAGCCCCGCCGACGTGCGCTTCTTGCGCACCATCGGCGCGGACGCGGTGGGGATGTCCACTGTGCCGGAGGTGATCACCGCGCGCCACGCCGGCATGCAGGTGCTCGGACTCTCCGGCATCACCAACACGCTCTGCGGCGAGGAGGGCGCGCCGCCGCCGAATCACGAGGAGGTGTTGGAGGCCGGCGCAATCCTCGTGCCGCGCCTGGAAACCATCATCCGGGGTGTGTTGCGAGCTTTAGCCGAGGGTTAGGTTGTAGGTGGACGTAGTTCTGGTCTGGCTCAGCCGACAGGCAATCTTCATTTACTTCATCTGCCTGCTCGGCGCGTTGGGATACGTGTTCGCGGCGGTGGCGGCCAAGCGGCGGCGCGATAGCGCGCAGTTCTCGCTGGAGCGCGAGGTCTATCAGCAGCGCCTGGCGCGCAACTGGCTGATGGCCGCGCTCTGCCTGATGCTCGGCGGGATGGTCTTCATGGTGCGCGCCTTCGTGCTGCCGCCGCCGCCCGATCCCAATCCGCCCACGCCCACCGTGTCTTTCGGCCTGCTCACGCCGACGCCCACGCTGATCGCGCCGATGGACTCGCTGACGGCGACGGAGATGGTGACGCCGGTGGTGGTCGTGCCGCCAGATGTGGATGTGCTGGCCCCGACCCCTTCGCCGACGCCGGTACCACGCGACCAGTATCAGCCCGATTGCCCCAGTCCAGACGTGCAGTTGACCTTGCCGGTCGCCGGGAGTGAATTATCTGGCGCTGTGGAGGTGCGCGGAACGGCGCGGATGAACGCCTTCGCCTACTATAAATTCGAAGTGCGATTCCCCGGGTCTGATGTGCCCAACTTTATATCGCAATATGATCGTCCCGTGACCAATGATGTGTTGGGCGTGTGGGACGTTTCGGACCCCGCGCGGTATCCGCCGGGCGGGCCGTATAGTTTCCAGTTGGTGGTGGTGGACATTTACGGCAACATCACGATGTGTACTGTGCCGGTCGATATTGTGTCGCCAGAAGGGTAATGTAAAACGTCAAACGTGAAACGTCAAGGGGCCACAAGCGATCTGAACTTGACGTATGACGTTTGACGCATGACGCTCAGGAGGTCAACTTGCGTATTCGCTTGGCTCGTGAAGAAGATTGGAAGGTGTGTGCGGAGCTTGACATCGCCTATGAGACGGAATCGGCGTGGCAGATGCAGGAATTGCGCGGGGATCGTGAGTGGGGCGTGCGCTTTCGGGAGGTGCGGTTGCCGCGCCCGCAGCGCATCCCGTCCGCGTCCTCGCCGGATGAGTGGCTCAAAGCCTGGGAGCGCGCGGACGGCTTCTGGGTGGCGGTGGAGCATCGCAAGATCGTGGGCTATGTCGCGGTGATTCTGGAGCCCGAGCACTACCAGGGACGCTTTTTGGCCCTGGCGGTCACTACGGAGAAGCGGAGACAGGGCATGGGGACGGCGTTGTTGGAGCACGCCAATGCGTGGTGTCTCCGGCAGGGGATGCAACAGGTGATCTTGGAGTGTTCCCTGAAGGCGCAACCGGCCATCAGCTTCGCCCTCAAACATCGCTTCGCCTTCTGTGGCTATCAGGATGCGTATTGGCCGGGTCAGGAGGTGGCGATTTTTTTCCGCAAGCGCATCCGTTAGGGATGCCGGCCCCAGGCTGCTTCCGATAGGTGTATCTCCTCCTGATGGACTTTAATTACTTTCTGATTCGCGTCAACGACGTGCTGACCGCCGGTGTAGCCGCGACGGCTTTCGCGCTAGGGCTGTATCTCTTCTTCTATAACCGCGAAAGTCGTGTAGCGCGGGCCTTCATCGGGCTGTTGGGCTGCGTCAGTTTGGTCTATCTGACGGACTTGCTGCTCACCAACATCGCGTCCCTGGAACGCGCGGCCCTGTTGTTGCGCTGGCAGTGGGTGGGGATTGCCTTCACGCCGCCGCTCTATCTGGAATTTGTGCGATCTATTCGCCTGTCCGTGCGGCGCGATCCCTTTTTCCCCTGGCTCCAGCCGTTGGGCTTCGCTCTGAGCGCGGTGGTCGCGGGACTGGCCCTGTTTACGGATCAGGTGGTGCGGGACGTTGCCACCACCGCCGGCGCAACGCACTTGCGTCCCGGCCCGTTCTTCTATCCCTTCGCGTTGCTCTTCGCGGCGACGGCGCTGTGGGGCCTGCGCGAGACGCTGACGGCGCGGCGGCTGTGCTACACCAACGCGGCGCGGCGGCGGATGGCCTATCTCTCGGCGGGCTTTATCGCGCCGGCGATGGGCGTTTTCCCCTACATGCTGCTGTCGAGTTGGCCGGAATCCGTGCCGGGGATACTGCTGTGGCTGTTCCTGATCCTGGGCAACGTGGCCGTCGCCACGATGCTGGTGATGATGGCCTATGGCGTGGCCTTCATCGGCGCGTTGACGCCCAATCGGTTGATCAAACATCGCCTGGTGCGCTTTCTGTTACGCGGCCCGTTGACCGTTATCGTGGCGCTGATCGCCTTTGGCGTGGGGCTGATGTTGGAGCCGCGCCTGGGACTATCGCAGCACACGCTCTCGCTGGTGGCGTTGGCCTGCGCTGTGATTCTGGCGCAGTTGGGGGTGGAATTGGCGAAGCCCCTCATCGATCTCGCGCTCTACCGCGCGGGGCAAGCGGAGGTCGCGCAAGTCCAGGAGTTGAGTCAGCGGCTGCTGACTACGGCGGATTTGCAGCAGTTCCTGGAGAACGTGCTGGCGGCGATGTGCGAGTTGCTGCGCAGTGCCGGGGGCTTTCTGGCGCTCCTGGAGGACGGCGACTTGCGGTGGGACGTGTGGTGCGGGCTGCGGGACGTGCCCGAAGGCGTGGCCGAGTTGCCCTTGAGCGAGGTCACGGAAGCGACGCGCCAGGATCGCTTTGTGATGTGGGATGGCTACTGGGTGGTGCCGCTCTACGATAAGGGCGGGCACGATTTGTTGGGGCTGGTGGGCTTGCGCTCGCCGGAGAGCACGCTGCCCTTGACGGCTGACCAAACGGCGTGGCTGGATCAACTGGTTTTGCAGGCCCGCGCTGCCCTGGAAGATCGCCGGTTACAACAGGTGGTCTTCCGTGCCTTCGCTCCGCTTCTGCCGGAGTTCCAGGACATCCACCGGCGCGGCGGGGTGTTGCGCTATACCGGCGACGTTGTGGTGGGCTTTTCGCTCATTCAATCGCCGGAATTGCCGCAATGGATCCACGACGCGCTGGCCCATTATTGGGGCGGGCCGCGGCTCACCGAGAATCCGCTGCTCGACCTGGAAGTGGTCAAGCGGGCGGCAGAGGCTTACGATGGCAACGCTGTCAAGGGGCTGCGGGCGGTGATTGGAGACGCGCTTGAGCAACTGCGTCCAAGCGGTGACCGCAAGTTGACAGCCCCCGAATGGCTGTTATACAATATCCTGGAAATGAAGTTCCTGCGCGGGCAGAAGGTACGCGAAGTAACGCGCCGTCTGGCAGTCAGTGAATCGGATCTGTATCGCAAGCAACGCATCGCCATAGAAAACCTGGCGAACATCATCGCGGACATGGAAAAAGAGACCCAGGAGGTTGGCGAGGGGTCTGATTAGCGTGACATTTAACGCAAGGGCGCAAAGGTTTTTAGGTTTTCTTGGCGTCTTTGCATCTTCGCATCTTTGCACTGATTTTTCCAGTGGAGTCAGAAATGGAACATTACGCGGGTTTACAGTTCAGGGCTTTTGAAGCCGCAGATGTCGCGCTCTTCACCGATATTATGAAACGCGCCTTCGATGAGGATACCCGAATCCACCTGGGCGAAGAGCGCGGCGGCCCGCCGGGATACGACAACGGCGATTTTTTGCGCCAATGGGCCTTGCATTCAGACAGCACGGCCTACGCCATCTTCAAGGACAGCGTCCCACTCGGCGTTGCGATTGTCTGGATTGGCGAGAACCACGAGAACTTTCTCGGCAATATCTTCATCGATCCCGATTTCCAGAACCAGGGGCTTGGCTTGTTGATCTGGCAATTCATCGAGCAAAAATACCCGGAAACCAGGGTGTGGCGCACCGAAACGGCTGGATTTTCCAAGCGCAATCACAACTTCTACGTCAACAAATGCGGCTTCAAGATCGTGAAAATCGACCATCCTGGGGATAAGTACGAAGAGAGCTACATTATGGAAAAAGGCAGTAGCGCAAAACTGACCCTGTGACAAGAAGAAGTCCCCGGTTGTTTTCAAGTCAGGACACGGATTTACACGGAAAAACACGGATTTTTTTTGGTTTTATCCGTGAAATCTGTGTTTATCCGTGTCCCAAACAGGGTGACTTTTGCGGTATTGC
>SLSP01000341.1 GCA_007130345.1 Thermoflexales bacterium | reverse complement strand
TGATTTTTGTTCATGTTATGAATGCTTTGTGGTCTCCGCCGTGCTGATTGGCAGGCAACCAGTCTTCTTGCAAGACTTCATCAAACATGGACCATTCACATGAATCGGGGAAATCAGCCAAGCCCGTTTCGTTGGCGGCCAGTGCAACGGCATCAGCCCAGATCTCTGCCTGCCAATCCTCGTCAATAAGCACCGACTGCAACCCTGGACTCCGTGCCAAACGCTTTTTGATGCCCTTTCTTTGTTCGCGGATCGTCCGTTGCCAGCTTGCCGTCCGTCGATCTGGCTGATACGCCCATTTAAGCAGGTGAGCTAACAATAAGGCCATCCGGCTTGCCAGTTCGCGTTGCTCACTTTTTCCCACGTCCTCAATTTCCTCAGCAATATGATCGATGTCCAAGAGGTCAAAACGACCCGCACGAATCAGCTCAGCCTGCTCTTTTGCCCAAGCCACCACATCAGTCTCGTAACTATTCAATGCCAATATCCTCATCGAAGCAACCATCACCATCCACATACCGAAACACCACCCGCTCCAGGCCTATCCCGACCACGGCAAAGCGATGCACCGCACTCAGCCCATAGCGCTGTTGTAACACCGCCCCGTAACGCTGCGCTTGCTCCGTCGCCTCGTCCAGCTTGGCCACCACGGCGGGCAGGGCTGCGAGTTCGGCCTGCGTTTTGGCTTTGAGTTGTTCACCACTGAGATTAAGGTCTTTGAGACTCAGGTATTTGAATTCTATGACCAGATCCAGCGCATTAAACCGGCGCATATCCGGGCGCACAATCAGGCTTAAATCCACATAGCCGTGATCGACTTCAGTTTCTGAGACCATCATGTAGATGCGGTCATTGAACAGCACGGTCATGAAGGCGACTTTCAGCAGCAGCTCATTGCTCCAGCGATAGTCGCGATTGGACAGTATGGGGAAATAGCGTTGTTCGATGAATTGGCATAAGGGCGCGATCTCACCACTGAGGCAGAAATCTTGGGCGATCTGGCGCAGCTCGGCTACGTCATTGACCTCCGGCAACCACAGTTCTTGCAGCCGTTCGACATACAGTGAACGGGCGACTAAATTAGGAATCCGCAGAATCATTTGATTAAAGGCTGCCGTGCCGTTGAGGGTTAAAATCCCAAAAAAGTACAGCAGCGAGGCCATAAAGGCGTCATCTTTACGCGCACTGAGCATATCGGCTAGCCCAAACCGTCGGGCTAAACGCGGGATCACGACCCCCTCTGGGGTACTTAAGGCGTGGGTGAGTAAGGCGTCTCCATTGGGCAGTCCGGCGATATACCGCAGCTTGGCGCGATCCATCGCCAAATTATCATCGAGCATTTCTTGAGGATAGCGCTGACGAGTGTGCAGGTGTTTAAAAAAATAGAGACTTAATGTGGGGTTGTAGATCCGCGCACTCTCCTGACTGGCCTGCTCATCAAAACAGTAGCCGTTATAAAACGTGCGCATGGTCTTTAAGGCTTCCTCTACCGACCACGGCACACCCTCAGCGGCAAGCTGCGTCAATACAGCATGGACTTCCTCTTCGGTAAACCCACAGAGATCATTGAATTCTGAATACAGATAGATATTCTCACCGACGTTATAGCCGCTGGTAATATCGCCGAGCACAATCGGCGAGACGCCGGTGATAAACACCCGATCAATCCCTTTACCGCTGGCACCCGCCTTGACGGCTTTGAACACGGTTTTGAGCAGACCTTCCCCGTACAGCAACGCCTCATAGTGGTCTTTACGCCCGCCGTGCATCAGCACTTCATTGGCGAAATTGTCGTATTCGTCGATCAGGAGATAGATTGTATGCCCCGAAGCGCGGGTGGCAAGGAGCACCGACTCCAGCGAGGATATGGCATTGCTTGGGTGCAAGCGGATAGCATGGGTTAAATACGCGGCATACTCATCACCAAAAGCCTTCATGCGGTCGTTTAAATGTTGATGCACGGCGGCTTCAATATCGCCAATCTCGCCTTGAGCTTTGATCAGGGAGAAATCCCAACGCAGAATCAAATACTGATTATGCAGCGGCGTGGGATTCTGCCCAATGGCTAAGCCACCAAACAACTCAGCAAACTGATCAGCACGGTGAATATCGTAATAGTGATCCAGCATCGACAGCAGCAGGGATTTACCAAAGCGCCGAGGACGGATGAACACCAGTTGATCGCCGCTGGCTTCCAGCAGTGGAATGCGGTCGGTGCGGTCTTGGTAGAACTGCCCGCTGCGGATGATTTTGGCGAAATCACTAATGCCGTAAGGAAAGTGCATGGCGCTGACCTATTGAAGTGAACCCAGTCTCAGTATAAAACGCTTGGATAGCTATTGTCCGTACCGAAACGCCAGAGCCGCTAGGGGTAACAGCACTACCACCAACCAAGGGCCACGATCCTTCCAGCGCAGTGCGGTGCGGTCACCCGCCGTGCCATCCCCGCCGCTGGGGGTGGCCGCCAGTAAGGCTTGAACATCAGCGTTGTCATGGCGCAAAGGCGCATAAACGCCACCACCAGCCTGGGCAATAGCCTGTAGGCCGGATGGGTCAACAGAACCACTCACCGCCAGCACGGAAACGCGGTGACCTTGGCGGGACAGTTCATGGGCGGTAGTCGTTGCGGCAGGTGAACCGCGATCGCTGATGACAATAATATGCCCGGCGTTAATCCCTGCTTGGCTCAGCAAAGTGTGCGCCTGGCGCAGCCCCTGTTCGGGTCGATGACCCAAGGCAGGCATTAAGTCCGGCTCTAGCACGGGTAAGAGTTGGCGAATAGTCGCGCTGTCATACGTTAACGGCACCACGCTGAACGCCGCATCGGTGTAGACCACCAGTGCTGCTTGTTGCCCACTTGCCGCCAGTAAATCGCTGATTTTATCTTTAGCGCGTTGCAGCCGTGTCGGTTGTTGATCCGTGGCCTGCATAGAGTCATCCAAAGACAGCACCAGTACCTGCGCTGCTGGCGGAGTGTACAGGGTATGCGGATACTGTTCCCAACTCGGACCGCTGAGTGCCAGTATGGCCAGCAGTCCACTACTGCCCAGCAGCCACAAACCGCTACGCTGGTGATGGGACGTGCCCGGCAGCAGCAAATGCGGTAGCAAATGCGCATCGCAGGCTTGTGGCCAGTCCGATCCGCGCGCTTGCCAGCGAGCATATCCCACCAACAGCACTGCCCACGGCAACAGGGCCAGCAGCCATAGCGGGCGTAGAAAGTGGAAATCAGTCAGGATGGCGAGCATGGTTTAACCCGGCGATGGGTTGAGCTTACGAGAGGTCTGGGTGGTGCTCAGCGTTCAAGTGAGGGACAATTAATCCGGTAAGGTGTTAATCCGGCGCACACTCTGGTGGACAAAACGCATTTTTTCCAGTACGGCAGGCACGAGCACAAACGGATACAAATCATGTTGTCCCATACTGCGACTTAAACTGTTCATGGCGTAGGTGAGGGGCAGCCAAGCCGCCACGAGCGACTCTAAGCGGGTTTGCTCATAGGGATCAAAATCCAAGCGCGTGTACAGGCTGGCATCATTGCCAAAGCGTGGCCAAATTTGCATACCAAAGGCATTGGCGGTTTCTAGGGTGTCAATAATGTGCAGATAATGGGTCCAGGTCTCAGCCCAATCCTCCCAAGGGTGAGTGCTGGCATAGGCGCTAATAAAGCGGTCACGCCAATCAGAGGGCGGCCCTTGGGTGTAGTGTCGGTCTAAGGCTTGGTTATAGTCGAGCTGTTCATGACCAAAGTGCTGGCGAAACTGGGCTAACCACTCGCCATCGCGAGCTAACCATTCCCAGTAATAATGCCCGCTTTCATGGCGAAAATGTCCAAGTAAAGTACGGTAAGGCTCAGCCATGGTCAGACGCTGGCGTTCGCGCTCAACATCGTCGGCCTCCGCGACATTAATAGTGATCAAGCCTTGAGCATGACCGGTCATGACCTGCGCCGATTCGCGAAACGCTCCCCCATCATTGGCTAAGAAGTCAAAAATCAACCCAATATCCGGTTGCTTAAAACGGCTGACCACGGGTAAATTCAGCCGTAACAAGGCGTAGATCAGCCGGTGTTTAGCCCGCTCCAGCTTGTGCCAGTCGTTCAGATGGTGCGGTACACTCAGATCAGGAATCGTGCGATTCAATTGACAGGCCAGACAGAAGGCATCGCCCGAGTCTGCCGGTACCAGCCAGTTACAAACCCCGTACTGGGAATTGGCACAGAAGCGATAATGGGGCTGGGGGGCATTAAACCCATGCCAGTGGTCGCCGCCGGCATGACTTAAAGCCAGTAATTCACTGGATTCGGGGTCAAACCCTAGGGTCGATTGACAGCTTTCGCACAGTGTATTCTCGAAGTAAAGCAATTGTTTGCAATTTTGGCATTCAAAGAGTTTCATTCAACACCTGTTTTTCAAAGTCATCACACAGCTTTTCAACCAGATCTTCGGTTTCCTTGAAAAAGTAGTCACCTACCGTCTGCCGATGCAGTGCTTTATAGCGACGATAAATCTTTGCAAAGCTGTCATAAATTTCATTCTCGGAAACGTGTGACTTGATTTTCACGATTAAGCGTTTGCCCTCGTTAGACTCGCACACGAAGCGGAAAAACTCCACAAGTTTAGCTTCAAACTCCCTGATCAGTGTCCCCTTCTTGGCCTCCTGCTCATTACGCGCAGCAATGATGGCCAAAATATCAAACTGCGCACCGTAGCCGGGTGGTACACCCTCGGCAACCTCAGTGGGTTTTTGGGGCTTGGGTTGCGAATCGTAAGCCACCACTTCAACGATGCCAATCTGGTTGTCAAAATACACCTCGATCGGGTCTTTGACCTCATTACTGCGATGCAGCGTGTTGTAGAGCGTATTAAATTTCCGCCAGAAGAATAAAAAGCTCGGTTCGCTGTACTTAGCGTCCAACTCAATCACGTATTCAATGCGGTTGAGAATGGTGAAATACTGCGCCGCTTTGGCTTTGGTATCTGCGGTGCGCTGCGGATTGGCGTCGATGTATTTTTTCAGGCTGCTTTCAAAGTCCAAATAGCTTTCTGGTGCGTCGCGCTTGGCGGCGTCCTTGTAAATACCCATGAATACCGCAAAAAATTTATCGTAGATATCTGACTTTTTGAGTTCAGTCAGCAAGATATCCAGCACTTTTTTGTCGCTAAACGGGTCAAAATCGCTCACCACCACATCCGAGAAGTGCTCGAAGGCGTCCTTAATGTGTTGCACGTTGACGTTGTTGTAAGAAAAATCAATGATTTTGCAGTCGTTTTTGTATTTTGTGGTGCGGTTCACGCGAGAAATGGTTTGGATGGCGCTAATGCCCTTGATTTCTTTGTCTAAAAATAAGGTGTGTAATTTCTTCTCATCAAAGCCGGTTTGCAATTTGGCGACCACAATCATCAAGCCATTTTTCTTGAGAGCGAAACTCTCCAGCACCTTGTCTTCGGTGAGCCCTCCATTGAGTCCGGTGGCGCTTTGTTCATCTTGGTTGCTGGAATATACGATATGGATCGGTGCGTCGGCGTATTTTGCGTATTTGGGTTCTTTCACCAGTTGGTTAACGTATTGTGTCACCTCGCTGTGATAAGCAATGGCGGCTTTGATGGAGTAAACGGCCAGCATCGCTTTACCCGTACCGCGAATCTGCCGGTACACGTCCTTAACCAACAGATCGGCGACATACTGAGCGATGGCATCAATACGTTCACGGTTTTCATAGATCTGCTTTTTTTGGGCATCCTTGTATTCTTGCTCGGTAAACCCTTCGAGCGGATTGCTGGGTAAATCAAACAGCATTTTGGACGCCACAGGCACAATGTTTTTCAGCGGGTTGAGGATGAAGCCATCCTCGATGGCTTCTTTCATGGTGTAGCTGTCAAAGGGTCGCCAGAGTTTCTCGCTTTCGGCATAACCACTGAACTC
>SLSP01000506.1 GCA_007130345.1 Thermoflexales bacterium | reverse complement strand
CGGCTCGGCACATCCTGGGGCTGGACAAGGTCCCAAGGGTTGGACTGTTCGTCCATTAAAGTGTCACGCGAGCTGGGTTCAGACCGTCGTGAGACAGGTCGGTCTCTATCCGCTGTGGGCGCAGGGGACTTGAGGGGAGCTGCCCTCAGTACGAGAGGACCAGGGTGGACGGACCTCTGGTGTGTCAGTTGTCTCGCCAGAGGCATCGCTGAGTAGCCAGGTCCGGCAGGGATAACCGCTGAAAGCATCTAAGTGGGAAGCCCGCCCCAAGACTAGGTCCCCCATCTGGGAAACAGAGTAAGGCCGCTGGAAGACTACCAGTTAGATAGGCGGGGGGTGGAAGCGCAGCAATGTGTGGAGCTGACCCGTACTAACGGCCGAGGGCTTCACCCAGTGATACGGAGACTTGGGCGTTTTTCTTCTAAAGAGAGAGCGCGTGCGCAGTAGAGAAGAAGGGCCTTCCTAAATAAGAGCACGAGACGCGAATCTTGGTGATAGGAGCGGTGAGGGCACACCTGGACCCATCTCGAACCCAGCAGTTAAGCTCACCAGCGCCGATGGTACTTGGGGGGAGACCCCCTGGGAGAGTAGGTCATCGCCAAGATTCTCGTCTCTTCTGTATTATGAACCCCCAACCTTAAAGGTTGGGGGTTTTGCATGGTATACTACTGGTTAGTTTTTTAGCGTGAAGTCCAATTGACACTCCAAAAGGTTATGCTATTATGTTCACAGTCATCATGCTAATCTGGATAATTCAATCTAGCGAGACCTGCTCCGTGTATCATTGACCCTGATGGGTGAGCCGGCTTCGTCACATAGCCCCATTGGAGAGGAGGCCCTATGTCATTCTTCAGACGCAAAGAGGATAATGGCGTTGTGGAAGAACCGGTTGCGCCCTCTAAACCCGCGCAGCCAACCCCAGAGGAAAAAAAGAAAGCCGAAGAAGAAGCCTTGCTTGAAGACCCGATCTTCGTTCCTAAAGATGAGGAACCCCCAGAGGCTTCTCCGCAACGCGGTTTTATCCCCGAAAGAAAAGCCGCGCTGCTGCGGATGCAAATTCAGATTGCCGATAACCTGCGCCAGAAATTCCTGGCACCGGATATTTCATTGGATTTGCCAATAGACCGCACGCCGGAACTGGAGCGGATGGCGATGGAAAAGTTGGAGCAGCTTATCGGAAGCAGCGGGTTCAGGCTGCCGATGAAAATCGATAAGCCGACATTTGTGAGCAATGTGATGGATGAAATTTTTGGTTTCGGCCCGATTCAGCCGCTCATCGAACGCGATGACATCTCTGAGATCATGGTCAATGGCCCTTATATTATCTTTGTCGAGATGAAAGGGCGGTTGCGGGAAACGGGACGTAAGTTCCTCGACGACGACCATGTGGAGCGCATCGTTAAGCGCATCGTATTGCCGCTGGGACGCGCCGCCAGCTCTGAGCATCCCCTCATCGACGCGCGCCTCCCCGATGGCTCCCGTGTGAACTCCGTCATCCGCCCCTGCGCTATTGATGGGCCGAACCTCACAATTCGCAAGTTCTCTAAAGATAAACTCGGCGTCAGTGACCTGTTGCGTTTCGGTTCCCTCACGGAGGAGATGGCGATGCTGCTGGAAGCGGCGGTGGTTTCTCGGCGGAACATCATTGTCTCTGGGGGAACCGGCTCTGGCAAGACCACGCTCATCAACATCCTTTCCGGCTACATCCCCGAACACGAACGCACCGTGACCATTGAGGATGCGGCGGAGTTGCAACTGCGGCAGCGTAACGTAGTGCGTCTGGAAACGAAGAAGCCCACCCCAACCGCTCCTACCGAAGTCACCATCCGCGATTGCGTGGTCAACGCGCTGCGGATGCGCCCGGAGCGCATTGTGGTAGGGGAGTGTCGTAGCGGCGAGGCTTTGGATATGCTCCAGGCGATGAACACCGGTCACGACGGCAGTATGACCACCATTCATGCCAACACCCCCCGCGACTGCATGTCGCGTTTGGAGACGCTCGTGTTGATGGCTGGCGTCGATCTCCCGCTAAGTTCCGTGCGCAAGCAGATCGCGTCGGCTATCCACATGGTGGTGCAGGCCGCCCGGTTGCGGGATGGTAGTCGTAAAGTCACGCACGTCACCGAAATTTTGGGGATGGAAGGGGATACTGTCATTATGCAGGACATCTATCGCTTCTTCGACGAGGGGGATCAAGCGGATGGCTCTATCAATGGGTATCATGGCCCCACCGGCGTTCGCCCAAATAGCGACGAGTCGTTCCGCCGCCATGGGTTCAACCTTCCGCCCACGATGTTTATGAAGCGCAGCTCGCTCGGTTAAACATGATCACGCAAAAGCGGCCTGGTTAGAAAACCAGGCCGCTTTTTGTGGGTCGTGCAGGATTCGAACCTGCGGCCCTGGGCTTAAAAGGCCCCTGCTCTACCGGGCTGAGCTAACGACCCAACGCCTGTAGTATAGCACGGATGGTTAAGTTGTCAATTTGGCCGGGGTCTGGAGGCGTGCTACAATCAGGGTATCCAATGACCTTGCAAGGAGGCCCTATGAACACCCCTGACCCGTATCTTTCTCCCTTTGCCTGGCGCTACGGCTCCGCCGAGATGCGGGCGCTGTGGAGCGAGGGCGCGACCCGACGCCTCTGGCGCTCGATTTGGGTGGCGCTGGCCCGTGTGCAGTGCCGCTATGGCCTGGTGACGCCTGAGCAGGTGGCCGATTTGGAATCGCGGGCCGCCGACGTGGATTTGCCCCGCGCCTTAGAGATCGAGGCCGAGATTCACCACGACGTGATGGCTGAGGTGCGCGCCTTCGCGGAGCAATGTCCCGTTGGCGGCGGCGTCATCCATCTGGGCGCGACGGCGATGGACGTGCGTGACAACGCCACCGCGCTCCAGGCGCGCGCCGCCCTCGACCGGGTAATCGCGCAGTTTGAGGCGCTGCTGCGGGCCTTCGCCGCGTCTATCGAGACGTGGGCCGACCGCGTCTGTATGGGCTTCACGCACCTCCAGCCCGCCGAGCCGACCACGGTAGGCTATCGCCTCGCCGGGTACGCCCAAGACCTGCTGCTGGATTACGCCGATCTGCTGCGAGCGCGGGAGATGTGGCGCGGCAAGGGCTTCAAGGGCGCGGTGGGCACGTCGGCCTCCTACGCGCTCCTGCTGGAAGGCCGTGTCGATCCGGCAGTCTTCGAGGCCGAGGTGATGGCCGAACTCGACTTACCCGCGTGGCCCGTCGCCAATCAGGTTTACCCTCGGCGGCAGGATTGGGCCGTGCTTACGGTGCTATCGGGCATCGGCAGCACGCTGTACCGCTTTGCGATGGATCTGCGCGTGTTGCAGACCCCGGCCATCGGCGAGTGGGCCGAGCCTTTCGGCGCGAAGCAGGTCGGCTCGTCGGCGATGCCCTTCAAGCGCAACCCCATTCGCGCCGAGAAGATCGACAGTCTGGCGCGCTATCTGGCGCAGTTGCCCCGCGTGGCCTGGGATAACGCCGCGCTCTCGTTGTTGGAGCGCACGCTGGACGATTCCGCCAACCGGCGTGTGATTCTGCCCCATGCTTTCCTCGTCACCGACGAACTGCTCACCGTGACGACGCGCCTCGTCCGCGACCTGCGCATCAATGAGACGGCCATCGAGCGCACGCTGGCGACCTATGGCCCCTTCGCCGGCATTGAGCGGCTGCTGATGCGGTTGGCCCAAGCCGGTGCCAGCCGCCAGGCTATGCATGAGGTGCTGCGCGAGGTGGCGATGCGGGCCTGGGCACACGTCGAGGCCGGGGAACTGAACCCGCTGCTCGAACTGCTCACCGCCGACACGCGGTTGCTGGCCTACCTCTCCTCCGAGCAGATCGCGGCGGCGTTGCAAGTGGATGGCTACGTGGGCGATGCGCCGCAGCGCGCGCGCGCGTTGGCAGCGGACATCCGCCGGGCGATCTCGTGAGGCGAAGTTTGCTTCTTTTGAGAAACGCTTTGCTTTTAACGCAATGGCGTAGATGTGCGGAGAACACAAATAACTTTGTATCCTTGCGTCTCTGCACCCTTACGTTGGTTTTTTCATGTGTTGCCTCCATCCCGTTTCGTGCTAAACTCTGGCTATGAACCTGCTATTTTTGCCCAACCAACTTAAAGACGTTCGTGAGGTGTTGCACTCCCTCGACTGGCAAGCTCTGGGGAGTGAGGTCGAACAGGAGCTACAATCGCGTCTGGTGATTGTGGGGCCGGTGAACAGCGGCAAGTCCACGCTGTTCAATCGCCTGCACGGCCATCGGCTCTCTGCCGTGAGCGCGGTCCCCGGCACGACGAAGGGCGTTGTGGAGCACCCCCTCGGCCCGTTTCTCCTGGTCGATACGCCCGGTTACGGCGAGGTCTGGGGCGTGGATCGCGCGGACACGGCGAACCGGGCCGCTTCCACCGCCGATCTCATCATCTTGTTGCTGGACGCGGTGGCCGGCGTCCGCCAGAGTGACCACGATCTCTATGATCAGTTGCAACAACAGGCCGCGCCGGTGCTGGTGGTGCTCAACAAAGCCGATCTGGTCAAGCGGGATTTGCCGTGGATTTTGGAGAATACCAAGAAGCTGATGGGCGTCCATCCTATTGTCATCTCGGCGGAGACGGGGATGGGCGTGGTGGACGCGCTGATCCCCGCGATTCTGGATACGCAGCCGCCGGTCGCGCTGGCGATGGCGCGCTCGCTCCCCGGCGTGCGCAAGCAGATCGTGAACCGTGTCATCCGGCGGGCCGCGTGGACTAACGCCATGATCGCCTTGCAACCTGTCCCCGGCCTGGACATTCCAGTGCTGCTCACCTCGCAGACGCGCATGGTGCTGCGCATCGGGGCGGCGTATGGCGAGTCGATGTCCACATCCCATGCCCGTGAGTTCTTGACCACGATGGCCGGTAGTTTAGCGACGCGCTATCTCGCCGGGCAACTGGCAAAGTTTATCCCCGGCCCCGGCTGGTTGGTCTCGGCTGCACTGGCGGCTTTCACAACGTGGAGCATCGGCCAGGCCGCGCATCAATACTTTATGGCGGGCGCGACCCTCAATCCGCCTGACCTGCGCGCGCTCTATCAGCGGATGCGCAAACTGGCCCCGCGTCAGCTTCTGCGCCGCGATAAGCCACCTGCCGCGCCGGAAACTCCGTGACCCGTCACCCATAATGCTATGGCAACACTCCCCATGCCTCTGGATGAAGAAGCTATCCTCGAAGAGCTCCGCCGTCAGACGCGGGTGCGGTATCGCGGCTACATTGTGGGGATTGCCGTGGTCTGCTTGATTGTGGGGAGCTTGATTGGGCGGCAGATGGGCCAGGGGGCGTCAGGGACGGCCTCAGCATTGGAGCCACCGGCCTATTGGGGACTGGCCTGCGCCCCGGCAGAGGTTGATCCCGACGCCACGCCCCTCCCCACGCCGACGCCGCGCCCGCTGCGGGTCTACGTCACCGGGGCGGTGAGCGCGCCGCAAGTGGTCACGCTGCCCGGCGGGAGCCTCGCCGTCGATGCCCTCAACGCCGCCGGCGGCCCGACCGCCTCCGCCGACTTGACCGACTTTAATCTGGCGGCCCCGCTGCACGACCATCAGCATCTCATCGTGCCCTCGCTGGGGGGCACCGCGCCGACCGTTGTAGCTCCTATCCCCACCAGCAGTGACCCCGCTATTGATACCCTCATCAATATCAACATCGCTACCGTTGCCGAGTTGCAAACCTTGCCGGGCATCGGCGAAGGGCGCGCGCAGGATATCGTGGCGCACCGTGAGGCGCACGGCCCGTTCCAGGTTCCGAGGGACATCCAAAATGTGCCGGGGATTGGCGTTGTCATCTACAACAACCTCGCGCATCTCATTACTGTGGGGGATGCGGAGTGACGCGCCCGGCGGATTTGCCGTAAGTATTACCAAAAGACCTGACAGATTTTAAAAATCTGTCAGGTCTT
>SLSP01000447.1 GCA_007130345.1 Thermoflexales bacterium | reverse complement strand
GTCTTCTAAACTGTCCTCGGAAGCAAAACGCGCGTTATGGGCCGGGCTGCTTTTCAGCGTGGTGTTTACGGCCCTCATCGGCGTGCTCGGTCAGCGCATTGATCACAGCGGGTTTTTACCGGATCAAGGCCCGTCGTGGTATTTCTGGAAGCTGCCCAATCCCACGTTTTGGACGCGCTTCACGGCGTGGAGCTTCTACCTGGCGCATCAGGTCACAGTGTGGGGCCTGATTTACTACGCGCAAACCCGTGTCAAAAAGTACACGTCAGGTGTCCACAAACTCAACTGGATCGCGTTGGGGGCGAATGCGTTCTTCATTACTCTGCACCTCGTCCAAACCCATCTCTGGTACGATGGCCTGGCGCAAGATGTCTCGATCTGGTCATCTCAGGGATCGGTGATCATCATGCTGGTGCTGATTTTGCTGATGGAGAATCAGCGTCGCGGGCTGTTCTGGGGCAAAAAGGTCGGCTTCCTCAAACGTGCCGGGCGCGTGGCGCGCAAATATCACGGGTACGTGATCGCGTGGGGCCTGGTCTATACGCTCTGGTATCATCCGATGGTGCCGCCCGCCGCGCACTTGACCGGCTTCCTCTATATGTTCCTGCTGCTGATGCAGGGCAGCCTCTTCTTCACGCGCTTGCACGTCACGCCCTGGTGGATGGCAATCCTGGAGGTCGGGGTACTGTTCCACGGGACGATAGTGGCTATTGGGCAGGCCAACGGGCTGTGGCCGATGTTCTTCTTCGGCTTTGCCGGGATATTCGTGATAACGCAGATGCACGGGCTAAAATGGCCGGATTGGGCCAAATGGGCGACGCTGGCGGCATACATCCTCGTCGCGCTCGGCGTCTACAGTCAACTGGGATGGGGGCGGCTCAATGAGATCATCCGCATCCCCATCATCGAGTACGTGTTGGTGTTCGTTTTCGCCGGCGTGATCGCGCTAGGTTTGGAAATCACGCGGCGCATCTCGCCGGAAAGAATTTGAGGAGGCATTACTATGGCTTTTGCTTACACTGGAAAATACCTGTATATCAACCTGACCACCGGCAAAATCCGCGCCGAGACCATTGACCCGGAGGACGCGCGCGCTTACTTTTTGGGGAGCGGCTACGCGGCGAAGCTCTATGCCGAAAGCCTCGACCCGGCGCTCGATCCCCTCGATCCGCGCAGCGCGGTCTACATCTTCAACGGCCTGTTCACCGGGACGACGGCCCCCACCGGCTGCCGCTCCTCGTGGTGCGGGCGCAGTCCGCTCACCGGTATCTGGAACGAGTCCAACGTCGGCGGGCACATCGGTGCGGCGTTGCGGGCGGCGGGCGTGGATGGCCTGGTCATCACCGGGCAGGCCGCGCAGCCGGTCTACATCTACGTCCACGACAGCGCCAACGGCCCCGTAGCGGAGATCCGCGAGGCCGGCGACATCTGGGGGATGGACACCTTCGACGCCTACGACGCGCTCCTGGAAGCGACCCACAAGCGCGCGCGGGCCGGCGTCATCGGGCCAGCGGGCGAGAACCTCGTCCCCTTCGCGGCGGTGATGCAGGGCGGACGCGATCACAGCCGGGCCGCCGGGCGCGGCGGGATCGGCGCGGTGCTCGGCAGCAAGCGCGTGAAGGCTATCGTGGCCCACGGCTCCGAGCGTCCCACCTACGCCGATAAGGACGGCTTCCGCGCGCGGGTCAAGGAGCACGTCCAGACCATCCGCGAAGGCTCCAAAGGCGCGGCGATGTACGGCACCGCCGGCGGGCTGACAGGTTCGGAGTTCTTCGGCGATCTCCCCATCCACAACTGGAGCGGCGGTTCGTGGGAAGACGGCGCGCACGCGCTCTCTGGGCAGGTGATCCACGAGAAGTATTGGACGAAGCACAAGTTCTGCTTTGCCTGTCCGATTGGTTGCGGGAAGCACATCGAAATCAAAGACGGGCCTCACGCGGGCGTCAGCGGCGAGGGGCCGGAGTACGAGACGCTGGCGGGCTTCGGCGCGCTGCTCGAAATCGACGATCTGCCCGCCGTCTGCCGCGCCAACGACCTGTGCAATCGCCTGGGCCTGGACACCATCAGCGCGTCGGGCGTGATCGCCTTCGCGGTGGAGGCGTTCGAGCGCGGCCTCATCACAGAAGAAGAGACCGACGGCGTCCCCCTGGCCTGGGGCGATCCGGCGGGCGCGCTCAAGCTGCTGGAACTCATCACCGAGCGGCGCGGGGCCGGGGCGTATCTGGCGGAGGGCGTCCGCGCCGCCGCCGAGCACCTGGGGGAGGGCAGCGAGCAGTTCGCTATCCACGTTAAAGGGCTGGAAATAGCCTACCACGATCCCCGCGCGTACTTCTCGATGGCGGCCAACTACGCCACCGGTGTCCGGGGCGCGTGCCACCTCGAAGGGCTGACCTACTGGGCGATGTACGGTATCGATCCGCGCAACTGGTATCCCGACGACTTCGATTACGAGCGCTTCGACGTGGCGGGCGCGGGCCGCGACGCCGTCGCGTTCCAGGATTACCTGGGGCTTTATAATCCCCTCGGCCTGTGCAAATTCATCGGCAAGCTGGGCTTCAACTACGACCAGATCGCTGAACTCATCAACCTGGCGACGGGATGGGACATGACCGGCGACGAGGTGCAGCAGGTGGGCGAGCGGCTGTTCAACCTCAAGCGCGTCATCAACAACCGCCTGGGCATCACCCGCGCCGACGACACCCTGCCGGAGCGTCTGCTCACGTTGGCGCGACCCTCCGGCGGCGCGGAGGGGAAGCTGCCCGACCTCGAACCGATGCTGGAAGAGTACTACGCCGCGCGCGGCTGGCTCCCAGAAGGTCGCCCCTCGCCGGAGACGCTGGCGCGGTTGGAGTTGACAGACATAGCAGAATGAGAGGTGTAGGATGTCCACTGGCATTATGGCAACTTTGGAAGCGGTGACACCGGTACTCAAGAATCTCAAGGCCAAATTGCAGCAGATGTATGGCGCGCGCCTGCACGAGATGATCGTCTACGGTTCCTACGCGCGCGGTGAAGCCGTGCCCGGTTCGGATGTGGACGTTTTGCTGGTGCTGGAGAATGTCCGTGACCCCTTGACTGAACGGGAACAGCTTTCGATGTTGCTTTGGCAATTATCGTTAGAGCAAAACCTCGTGTTTTCCGTGTTGCCGGTGGATGCCGAGAGCTTTCAGCAACGTCAAAGTCCGCTGTTTCTGAACATTCGGCGTGAAGGGGTGGCGATTCAATGATTACATCTGAAATGCGCGAATTGTTAGAGAAGTCGCAGGAGAGTTTGGCTGCGGCCAGGCTGTTGCTTGAGCAAGGTTTCGCCGATTTTGCGGTTTCGCGCGCCTATTACGCGATGTTCTATGCGGCAGAAACCTTGTTGTTGCAACAGGGCTTGGCTTTTTCGAAGCATACAGCGGTTATCGCGGCTTTCGGGCAGAACTTCGCGCAGACACAGGTGCTCCCAAAACATCTGCACTGCTATTTGCTGGATGCCTTTGACATCCGGCAAGTCGGCGATTATGGTGCGCCGGGGGCAGTGGGAACGGCGCGCGCAAAACGTGTACTTGGTTGGGCTGTCGAGTTTGTGGAAACTACGCAGCATTTTCTAGGAGAATAATCTAACCTCGAAGAATACTATCTGCCTGATACCCCGACGTTGACGGATATTTTGAGCGTGTGAAGTTTATGCAACAGTTGACTCTGTTACCAATTGACACGCAAACGCGGCTGGCCGCATGGCACGGCTTCGATACGGAAGCGGTGGCGATGAAGAATACGCATCACGCCAAAATGACGGAGTTGTTGATCGGCAAGAATTTGGATTGGATGCGCTATTCCCAAAGTTCAGAAGGCTTATCTTAACCATACAGGAGGTCGTTTTTAATGAAGAAAATTTTCGTCGTTGAGAAGGAAGACAACGTCGGCACCGCCGTCGGCAAGCTGATTGAGGCTGGCGAGACGGTGGCGACCGAGGGCCGCGTGACCGGCCTCGAGGTGGTGGCCCACGCCGACATCCCCTACGGGCACAAAGTGGCGATTCGCCCCATCGCCCAGGGGGAGCAGGTGCTCAAGTACGGCCTGAGCATCGGCTCCGCCACGGAGGACATCGCGGTGGGCGATTACGTCCATCTGCACAATGTGGAGAGCAATCGCGGGCGCGGCGACCGGTACGCCGAAGAGAAGGAGTGTGCGTCATGACCGAGTTTCTAGGCTATATCCGCCCCGATGATTCCGTGGGGATTCGCAACCACGTTTTGCTGCTCTCTGGCACGCTGTACGCCAACAAAATCTGCGATTACATCGCCGGTATCGTGCCGAACACGATTTCCGTCACGCACCCCCTGGGCCGCTGCCAGGTGCGCCCCGACCTGCGGATGACGCGCCGCTTCCTGGCGAACACGGGGAGCAATCCCAACGTGGCCGCCGTCGTGGTGGTGGATCACTTCCGCGAGGAAGGTTGCACCGCCGAGGACATCGCGCACGACATCCAGGAAGCGACGGGCAAGCCCGTGGCGACGGTTAACATTCGCGGGGAAGGGGGCTTCGTCAACGCGATGGCGCAGACGATGCGCTACGCCGCCGACTTCGCCCGCGTGGTGAGCGACTTCCGCCGCGAGCCGGTTCCGCTCTCCAATCTGCTGCTCGGCGTCGAGTGCGGCACGTCCGACACCACCTCCGGCCTCGCCAGCAACCCGGCCACCGGCGCGTGCGCCGACGCCATCATCGACGCGGGCGGGCGGGCCATCCTCGCCGAGTGTACCGAGTGGATGGGATGCGAGCACTGGCTCACCGAGCGCGCCGCCACGCCCGACATCGCCGCGCAGATTGTGGCCGCGGTTAAAGACCTGGAGCGCCGGGCGATGGAGAGCGGCGAGGACATTCGCGGCTCACAGCCCACCGGGGACAACATCGCCGGCGGCCTCACCACCATCGAAGAGAAGTCGATGGGCGCGGTGAAGAAGGGCGGCAGCCGGCCCGTCGTGGGCTACCTGGAGATCGCGCAGCGGCCCGCCAGCAGCACGCCCGGCCTCTACGTGATGTACGGACCCGGTCACGGCGGCGAGTCCATCAGTAGCATGGCGGCGGCGGGCTGCCAGGCGCTCGTCTTCAGCACCGGCGGTGGGCACACCTCGGCGCACCCGGTCATGCCCACCATCAAGGTCACGGGCAACATCCACTCCTATGAGTTGATGCAAGATACGGTGGAATTGGACGTGAGCGGCGTGCTGCGCGGCGAGTTCAGCATCAAAGAAGCTGGCGAGCGCGTGCTGGCCGAAGTCCTCGCCACCTGCAACGGACGGCTCACCAAATCCGAGACGTTCCGCGACCTCAACAGCTTCGCCATCCACCGCGTGGGCGTGAGCATTTAGCTATGGGCGCGCGACAAGTGGCTATCCTCCAAGAGGCGTTGCGCGCGCTCTACGCGCAACTCGAAGCGCATGGCGAGTGGGGCGTCAATCTGTACGTGGCGGCAGCAGATGGGCGCGAGGTGGACGCGCATCTCAACGACTTCTTCCTGTCCTTCTACGGGTCGTATGATCAGGCGCAGGCCGAGGGCTTGCTGGAAAAGATGACGCCATGCCTGCCCTGCTCCCTGGACTTCGTCGATGAAGACGAAGCCGTGGGTTTCCAGGTCGATCTGCGACCGGTAGACGAGATGAGCGCGGCGCTGGATAAGGTCTTCACGGACGCGCTGGAACTCGGCGCCGACTACGACCTCACCTGGGAATTGATGGATATGGCGTAAAAGACCGCCAGACTTCGGAAGTCTCCGAGACTTCCGAAGTCTGGGCTTACGTCCCCTGCCGCTGGCGTCAGGTTTGTGGTATGATAGAGGTAAAGGGTGGGGATGTCTATACAAAATACTCGGAGGTTGCTGCAATGGAACTAACCGTCCTGGTTCGAGACATACACCGACTCAATCACGAGTTGGAGCGTATGGAACAGAAGTATGG
>SLSP01000336.1 GCA_007130345.1 Thermoflexales bacterium | reverse complement strand
TTCAAAATCCGCAATATTCGAATGTATTGCTTCTTTGATCACATCCCGATCTACGCCTGCAACTTGCATAAATTCCAAAATGTCTACAATAAAGCTGCGCGCTATGGTGTGATCTTTGGCCTTGCACACGATGTAATACAAATCGGTGACGGTAGTAGCGGTTACGTAGAATGTCAAGTTTGCTTGTGGAGCCACTTCTAGTAAAAGGATGGCCGGTTCCCAGAAAGGCTGTCGTTCTAGCACAATATCCAAAATGATGTTGGTATCGAGTAAAACTTTCACCCGTATTTCTCCTGCAAGTACTGTGCGCGCAATTGATCCGGGTCATAGCCTTTGAGAAAGCCTTGCCATCGTTCAAGAAAGGTGCCGAGGGATAGTTTAGTTTGGTTTTGCTGCTTATCTGCAGGGTCAATTACGATGAAGACTTCTACATGCTGTTGTGCCCATCGGGACATCTCAGGGATTCTAATGACCCCGTTCTCCTGAATGGTCGTTTCAAATTTATAGGCTTCCATTATCTCGCTCCTTGAGGCACTCCCTGACGCTCCCCCCGCGCCCGCCCACAGCCGCGCTCGGCGGGACGGGCCAGGGCGACCCGCGCCGCGCGCTCCAACGGGCAGCCGCCGCCGCACATCTCCAAATCGAGGCAGGTGTAGCACTCGTCGGGCAGGCCGGGGCGCGTTTCGCGCTCGCGGAAGCTCAGGAAAAGGTCGCTGTTCCAGATGGCGTCCCAGGGATCGCGCAGGAGGTTGCCCGCCGTCTGGTAATACGATTGGCACGGCAGCACGTCGCCGTTTGGCTCGATGCACATCGAGTACTCGGCGGCGTTGCAGCGTTTGGGGTCCAAATCCAGCGCGAGCGGCGAGAATTGGCAATACTCGGTCACGGTATACCACAGGAAGCGCATGTCCAGTGTGGCCGCGCGCTCCCGCACGGCGGAGAGCAGAGACGCCATCTCGGTCGCGGGGATGGCGGCGGGCGTGCCGCGTCCGCTGCCCGCGTGGATGATGCCGTTCATCGCAAAGGTGCGCAGCCCCAGACTGTGCAGGAAGTCGATGGTCGGCAAGGCGCGCTCCAGGTTCTGGCGGGTGAGCGTGGTGTTGGTGATGACGTGGATGCCGCTATCCAGCGCGGCTTCGATGCCGCCCACGGTCTCGGCGAAGGCGTCCGCGCCCACCATCGCGTTGTGGACGGCGGCCCGGTCGGCTTCCAACGTCACCTGGACGTGGTTGAGGCCGGCCTCGGCCAGCGCGGCCATCAGCGGGATCTCGGCCAGCCGCCGCCCGTTGGTGTTCATCCCCACGATGTGGCCCAGGCCATCGGCGTAGCGGACGATCTCCGGCAGGTCGGGGAGCAGCGTCGGTTCGCCGCCGGTGAGGATGACGTGCGGCACGCCAATCGCGGCCAACCGGTCGAAGACGCGAAACCAGTCCGCCAGCGGCAATGACGGCATCGTGACGCGCCCTGGCTCGTTGTAGCAGTGCGCGCAGGCGTTGTTGCAGGCGTAGGTCAGCGCGACATCCACCTTGAACGGCGCGTTGACCGGCGTGCTGAAGAGCGGTCGATGCGTCACCAGCGCGTCTATCGCGCACGTTGGACAATCCACCGGCGCCTGGAAGCGCGCGACCAATTCGTACATCGCGGCCAACTCCCGGTGCAACTGGCCCACATCCACCCCCGAAAAGCCCCGTTGAACGCGCTGCTCGGCCTCGGCCAGCGGGACGCCATCCAGCGCCAGCTTGACCATCAGCACGGCGGTGGGGTTGAGATGTACGGCGTCGGTGACATCGGCGAACAGCACGCCCGCGCCGTCCGCCTCGACGCGCAGATGGATGCGCCGCTGCCCCCCATCCAGCGCGACCGGGTAGGTGTACAGGCCAGGCGCGGGAGCCGTAGGGGATGGCGCGAGATGTGCGAACACCTCGCGGCGCAGCGTATCGAGCCAGGCGGCCAGGGTCACGGGAACGGGTTACGTTACCACTTGGGCGCTTCTTCGATCTGGTAGGACGAGCCGCAGTAGGGACACTCAACGAAGATGGCACCGGCCTTGACCTCCAGGTTGCGCTTATCGAGCGTGCCGCCGCACGAAGCGCACTTCATCTGCTCCAGTTGCACATCGCCGGACAGGTCGATTTTCTGCACATGAGTCACTTCGGTGTATTGGGGCTGCACTTTGGTGAGGTAAATCAGGACGCCCCCCGCCGCGAAGAGGATGAACCCCACGACGAACCGCTCGGGCGCTCCTTGCGCGCCGACGACGAACATAAACCCGAAGAAGAACAAAACCGCCGCGATGAGGTACACTGCAATTTTCATAACGCACTCCTTTTTGGAACTCAAGACACAAGCGCAGAGCGTGGTGTGAGAGATGACAATGCCCAAACTGTGCCCGATATGGATAAGAGTTACCTTCAGTATAGCCCAAGCGGTGGGGGAGTCAAAAATTGCGGAGAAATGTTACGTGAGGGTCGCGGTCAAAGCAGCGTGCGTGGATCAGGGAACTGGCCCGGTTGCAGGAGGCGGAGGGTTTCTTCGTAGCCCGGAGCCGACATCGCGCGGGGATTAGCGCGTCGCACCGTAGCCAGAGCCACGTCCACCGGCATCGCGTGGTAGAGCACCAGATATCCCGCCAGCATCACGCCGGTGCGATCCTTTCCGGCATAGCAATGCACCAGCGTCGGCACCTCGTCTTGCATCTGCTGGTGAATGTATTCCCAAATCGGCAAGCATTGGTGGATGAAGGCTTTGCGCAAGCCCTTAGAAAAGAGGATCAGGGGCGGCAACTTCGCGCGATAGTGACGCAGACCATACGCGGTCAAATCTTCCACATCCACCTCTTCGGCCAGCGAGACAACGCCGCGAATCCCCCCCGCGTGGAGTGCGGCGGGATCCCAGGCGTGCATCGTGGGGCCAGGTCGGCCGGCCAGGAGCTTGTCGATGATCCAGTAGACGTGTTCCATGCCCTTATTCTATCTGAGGCCACGTCCCTGTCAATCGACAAGCGGGGAATTTGCAAAAATGCCTGGCTAGAGTATAGTGAAGTTATCCGTAAACCAACCCGTTAATCAATAAAGTGAGAAGATAAAGTCGTATGACGCAACAAAACACCGAACACGATACCTCGGCACACGCCACGCCACGACTGGTGGGCGTGCGCTTTCAAGATGCGGGCAAGCCCTACCATTTCCTCGGCTCCAGCGCGATGGCCTTAACGGTCGGCGATTGGGTTGTCGTGGAAACGATCTACGGCGAACAAGCGGGCCGTGTGGCCTATGCTACCGGAAAATTCCCGGACTACGTTCAGCGTGATAAACTCAAGGCGATTTTGCGCCCGGCAACGGGCCTGGATATGGCGCACTACGAGTTGATGCAAAAGCGGGCCGCGCGCCTGCTCGAAGTCGCCACGGAGGAGATCGAAGAGCAGAACATCGACGCCAAAATTGTCTCAACGGAGTTCACGCTCGATGGGCGGAGCGCCATCATCCTCTGCACCGGCAGTCCGAACAAACACGATCTCGCTAATTTGCGGCGCCGCCTGGCCTCGCGGATGAGTTGCCGCGTGGAGATCCGCACCATCGGCCCACGCGACCAGGCCAAAATCCTGGGGGGCTACGGCGTCTGTGGAGAGCAACGCTGCTGCGAGCGATTTTTGACCGAATTCCAGGCCGTCTCCATCCGCATGGCGAAGGATCAGGCCATCTCGATGGCTCCCACCGACATCACCGGGATGTGCGGGCGGCTGCGCTGTTGCCTGGCCTACGAGCACGAGGTCTATCAGGAAGCCAGCAAAGCTCTGCCGCGCATCAAAGCCCGCGTGGAGACCGAAAAGGGTCTGGGGCGCGTCATCGATCTGGACATCCTCAAGGCCGAGGTGATTGTCGAAATCCCGCCGCACGGGCCGCGCCGCGACCGCGAGCGTTTCCGCTTCCCCGCCGATGAGGTCGAGGTGGTCAAGCGCAAGACGTAAGCCGCTCGGCGCATCAACAAAGCCCCGCTTGGCGGGGCTTTGGCGTGTCAGGGGATAGCCGCCAGCGGCAAGACGATGCCGCGCTCCCCCTCGACGGGCAGATACGCCCCGCTCAACGGTCTATAGAAGCCGACGCGCAGGGCGTACTCGCTAGGGGGCAGATCGGCGGGTACGGGCAGCAGGTGAACGTCGCGCACCACCTCGCCGGATAGCCACCACGACGTGGGATAACGTCCGTGCTGCGGCATCTCGTCCGTCTGTGCCACCACCTGGCCCGTCTCGCGGGCGATCAGGTGAACGAAGACGCGGTAGTCCGCGTCCACCTCGGCCAGGGATTGCCAGGTGAACGTGACCGGCAGCGGCGCGCCCGGCGCGAGCGCGCCCACGTCATACGCGAGCAGGCGGATGCTCGCGCCGAAGTCGAGGGCGTGCGTGGCGTCCGGCGGGGCGAAGGCGCGGGCCAGCGGCAGCACCTCGATCTGGCCGAGGGGGATGGTCACGTCGCCGGCGGTCAGCGTCAGCGCGGCGGGGCCGGGCGCGGCGTCACGGGGGATGCGTGGGGCGTGACGGGCCTCAAGCACCGCGCCCGCGTCGAGCGGCCCAGCGTCGAGCGGCTCGCCGTCCAGGGCCAGCGTCACCTCCGTGGCCGCTGGAGCGCGCCAGCACAGCCGCACCTCCACGCGCTTGCCGGGATGCGCCTGCGCGGGCAGCGCCGTCCAGCCGCGCAACCCCTCAATCGCGCCCTCCTGGCGCGGGATGCCGGCGCACGCGGCCTCAACCTCCGCCGGCGTAGGCGGGCGCAGCGACGGCGCGATCTCGAAGCCCCCCGCTGCCGGGAAGCGCGCCTCCAGCCCGGCGAACTGGTCATCCTCCAGCCGGGGCAGCGAGGTGTGCGTCTCCGGGTTGTAGAAGCTCCAGGCCACCTGATAGCCGTCGCCCGGCGGCATGCCCACCGGCGGCGTCAGCACCAGGTAATCCCAAACCACGTCGCCCGGCGTCCACTGTTCCGGCGGATAGTGGAAGGCCGAAGTCCGCGCCCATTCGCCAGTCTGTGGGTGGATGAGGCGGGCCACCGGGTCGAGGGCGTGGGGATAGGCGACGCGCGGTTCCCAGATGGCGAACACGGGGCAGGGCGCGCCCGGATAGCAGGGCTGCGGCAGGGTCACAGCGTGGACGCCCACGACGTGCGCGAAGTTCGCCCGCGTCTGAGAGTCTCGCAGGGCGGCCACCGCGTCCGCCGAAAGGTGATAGCGCCACAACGCGGGCGCGCCATCCGGCCCCGGCAGCGCGTCAGCGTCCCAGGCGGCGGTGAGCGCGGCGGGCCAGGGCGCGGGCGGATGCAAATCCGCCGGAACCAGATAGACCGCGTCGCCCTGGGCGGGCAGCACCACGCTGTCCCCGCCGGTGAGCCACTTCGCCTGATGATAGCGCCGGGCCAGCGCGGCGACGGTGGGGTGGCGATAGTGGATACTGGCGATGTAGACAGTGGTGCCGTCGGAGGCCGCCGCGTCAAGGGCTTGCGCCGCCAGTTGCATCGGGCCGTCGGCGTGCGCGAAGAGCGCGGGCGAGGCGGCCCACGCGCCATAAGCCAGCCCCGTCCCGCCGATGAGGGCCAGTCCCGCTGCCCAGCCCGCCAGGAGCGTGAAGCGTGGACGCCAGCGCGCCAACGTCAGCACACCCAGGGCCGGGAGCAGGGCCAGGAACGGGTACAGGCCGACCATGCGCAGGTTGCTCGGCGTGATCTCCGAAGTTGCCAGCGCGCTCGGCAGGAGCATCACGGGGAGCGCGAGCAGCAGGAGCCAGCGCGCGGCGCGTTCCAGGGGATCGTGGAGGCGGGCCAGCAGCAACGCGCCGAGGCCGAGCAGGGCCAGCAGCGCGGAGAGGCCGTCGAGCATCGGGCGGCCCGGCGCGTTGAAGCGCGCGTAGGGATCGCCCGCGCCGGGCAAGACGAGGGCGCGCAGGCAAAGCAGCACGCCGTGTCCCGCCGCGCGCCAGGAGGGG
>SLSP01000469.1 GCA_007130345.1 Thermoflexales bacterium | reverse complement strand
GGTTGCGTGCGAGTATAGGATACGGAAAAACAAGGATTTTTTGATTGTATCCGTGAGTCCCCTGAAAAAAGTCCAAAAATCCGATTTTTCTACGTGCGACCTACTACATATATGAAATTCGCACGCGAAAAATCTACATATAGTATCAAGGTTCTAAAAATCGGATTTTTTAGGGTTCTTTCAGTAGAGTCATCCGTGAAATCTGTGTGCATCCGTGAGCCAAACAGGGTGACTTTTGCGGTATTGTGATATTAGGCCACGAGAAGCGCGTGCAACCTGCCCGTTTCCATCGCGTATTAGATGAGGGATGCCTCGTCCTCGAGGCGCATGATGTGCTTGACCCGGTTGTGCTTCACGGAGACCAACATCCGCCTTGCGGGCTGCCATTTCAGCACCAACAACGTTTGACGCATGACGTTTCACGCTTCACGGTTGACTTATGACGCCTCTGGCGGGCGCAGAACCGCGTCCCCAGAACGCGCTTATCCAAAAGGGAGGGCAAGGAAAAAGGTATGGAACGCTCACGCTGGATTTTTGTAGGGATACTGACCGTCGTTTTGTTGATTATTGGCTCGTCACTCATCGCGCGGGCGCTGATCGGCGATACCACGCCCCCACAAGGGCCTGACCTGACCCTGGATCGCCCGGATACCATCTCGGTGCGGGTGCTGACCTCACTGCCGGTGGAGCCGTGGGTGCGCAGCGCGGCGCACGCGTATAATGCCACGAATCCCACCCTGAACGGTGTGCCCGTCGAGATCGAGATCGTGGCGATGGATGGCCTCACAGCGTTGGGGCAATGGGACCGCAACCAGTTCGGCGCGCTGGGGGCCGGCATCCGCCGTGATGACTTGAGCGCGGATGAGTTGGCCGCGCTGGAGGACTTCCCCACCGCCTGGATTCCCGACAGCCGCTATCTCGTGGAACTGGCGAACGCCTCGTACAAAGAGCGCTTGGGCCGCGACGTCTTTCTCACCGATGGCGAGTATCGCGCGCGCCCCATCGCCATCAGCCTCTTCACCTGGGGTATCTACGAGAGCCGCGCCCGCGTGCTGGAACGCGAGTTCGGCGAGATCTCGTGGCAGACCATCCACGATGCCGCCATCGCGCCCGGTGGATGGCCGGAGTTGGGCGGCGATCCCTCGTGGGGCTACTTCAAGCTGGTCGTGCCCAATCCCAACAAGAACGCCGGCGGCCTGGCCGCGATGATCGCCGCCGGAGGCGAGTATTACGGGCGCACCGACCTCGGCGTGGCCGACTTCACCAACGCGCAGTTCCAGCGCTGGCTCAATGAGCTGATGGGGGCCGTCACCGACTTCAGCAGCGCCAGCGCGTACACCGCCGAAGACTTCGCCCTCTTTGGCTACAGTGTGGGCGACGGCGGCCAACTGCTGGAAAGCGACCTGCTCCAGAATATGCAGGGCGTCCTCACCCGCTGGGACGATCCCCTCAATCTGTACTACCCACAATACGTCACCTGGTTCGACTTCCCCTTCACCGTGTGGGTGGGGCCGGAGACCACCGCCTTGCAAAAGAACGCCGCGCTGGAGTTTCAGCGGTTCCTGTTAAGCGAAGATCAACAGAAAGCGGCGTTGGCCTATGGCCTGCGCCCCGCCAATCCCAACGTGCCCGTAGACGCCACTGCCGAGAGCCTGTTCGTCCGGTGGCGCGACCAGGGCGTGCAGCCGGTGGTGCCCCGCAGTGACGCGATGCGCAGTCCCAACCGCGAGGTGCTGCTGACGCTGTTGCGCTGGTTCGAGCTTAACGTGACCAATTAGGGGGGCTTCTCAATTATGGAAACTCGAGCAAATTCCAGACAAACCGGGCTGGCTATCGGCATCATCCTGATCGGCGTGTTGTGCGTCTGTGTCGGCGCGGCGTTCCAAGTGGGCGGTGCCGCGCGCGAATGGCTGGCCCAAATCGAACCGAGCGGCCCCACACGCCCCCAGGATTCTCCCACCGCCGAGCTTACCGTAGCCGTGTCGCCGGGGATGGTCGCCCCCTTCCAGGGACTCGTCGAAACCTTCAACGCGCGGGCGCACAAAACCCCCGACGGTTCGCTGATGCAGGTGCGGGTGGTGTCGATGGTGCCGGAGCAGATGGTCGAAGAGAGCCTGGGCACGCCCGCCTTCCAGGCCCTCGCGCCGGACAGCAGCCTGTGGTTGAGCCTGCTGGATCGCCAGTGGGCCGCAACGCACGCCGCCGACGATACCAGCGTGATCCCCATTGGCCGCCGGCGCTTCGGCGAACCGGTGCGCTACGCCACCAGCCCCATCGTCATCGCCGCGTGGGAAAGCACGGCCCGCGAGCTAGGCTGGCCGGAAAAGCCCATCGGCTGGGAAGACATCCAAAATCAAGCCACCGGCGATCCCAATTTCAAGTGGAACCATCCGAGCACGGGGCACGCCAGCGGTCTGCTGGCGACCCTGGCCGAGTTCTATGCCGGCGCGGGGCTGACACGCGGCTTGACCGCCGAACTGGCGACCGCCGAATCGACGTTGGAGTACGTGCGCGCCGTCGAGGCGACCATCCGCTTCTACGGCGAGGGCGAGGACGTTATCGTGCAACGCCTGGCAGAGGAGGGCAAGAACTTCCTCGATGCCTTCGTGACGCAGGAACGGGTGGTGCTGGCCTGGAACCGCCATCCCGTCACCGAGCGACTGGTCGCTATCTACCCGGCAGAGGGCACGATGTGGGCCGATCACCCGCTGGCCTTGCTGGAATTGAGCGGGCCGGGCGAAACCCCCGTCACCGACAACCAGCGCCGCACCTATCGCGCGCTGGTTGAGCACCTGCTGGCGTCGGAGGCGCAGCAGTACCTCTTGGAAGCCGGGTATCGTCCGGCGGATATGGACATCCGCCTGGATGAGGGCGACTCGCCCTTCGCCAATACCAATGCCGTCGATTGGCGGCAACCGCAAACCACGCTCCAAATCCCGCCCGCCGACGTGGTGGAAGTGGTGCAGAACGTCTGGTGGTACACCAAGCGGCCCACCAACATCGTCCTCGTGGTCGATGTGAGCGGGAGCATGAGCCAGTATAACCGGATGCCCTTGACCCAGGCGGCGTTGCGCTCCTTTGTGACCCAAATCCAGGGCGACCGCGACCAGGTGGGCCTGATCACCTTCGCCAGCCGGGCCGACATCATCCACCCCATCCAGCCCCTCGACGCAGCCGGACGCCAGGAAATGCTCACCGTCATCGACCGCCTGCGTCCCCAGGGCCAGACCGCTCTCATTGATGGCGTGGTGAAGGCGCACAACGAGTTGGTCGCCCTGGGCGATACCGAAGCCATCAACGCCATCGTGGTGATGACCGACGGCATGGAGAACGCCAGCGCCAACACGATGGAGTCCCTCCGTCGCCGCCTCGACGAGACGGACGAACCGACCATCGTCATCTTCACCATCGCTTTCGGTGTCGGATCCGACGAGAGCATTATGCGCGAACTCGCCAATATCGGCGGGGGGCAGTTTTGGAGCGCGGGCGAGGCCGAGATCGAAGAGTTGTACAAAATTATCTCGACCTACTTCTAGCCTCCAGATCGGTTTAGCGAGACGGCCATGTCCAAAACACTGACGGAAATCGAGAAAAAGACGCGGCGGGCGGTGCTTTCCTACGCTTTTTGGCGTTGGGAAAACGCCGTCATCATCGGCGGCACCATCCTGCTGGTCTTTTTCTCGGTGGAGCCTTTCGCCGGCTGGCCCGCGTGGGCCTGGCCGGCCATCGGGGGCGTGACCCTGCTGATTATGGTCATCTCCACCGTCACCGACGCCACCATCCGCGCGCGAATGCGGCAGACCTTCTTGCAAGAGCATTACAATCTGCACGCGATTCAAACCCCCGTGCTGCGCAACGAGGTAGAAAAGGCCCTGAGCAGCCAACTTCGCCTGCACGCCTACGTTCAGAACGTATCGGATCCCACGCTGCGTCCCGCGCTGGATGAGGCGATGGCCCAGATCGTGCAATGGGTGCGTGCCAGCTACGAACTCGCGCGCCGTCTCAACGCCTATCACCACGACCCGCTGTGGGAACAGGAGCGCGTCACCTTGCCCCAGGAGTTGGAGACCTTGCGCGCGCGCCGCAAATACGAGAACAATCCCGAAGTCAAGCAGCAATTGGACAACGTCATTGATAGCAAGCAGAAGCAGTGGGAGATTTTCAAGGCGCTCCACGACCGCATCAAACAGGCCGAGCTACAACTGGGGCGTAGCAGCGCGAATCTGGCCGTGCTGGAAAAGCAGTTACAGGCGATGAAGCCCAACGATGTGCATCAGGGCACTATGCGCCGTCTGCAAGCGAGTCTCAAAGAGCAGTTTTCGGGCCTGAACAGCTTGATCACCAGCATTGACGAAATCTACGCCTATCGTGGTGGCGAGCATAATTCATTTTGAGGTAGCTGCTGCCAAGCACTGCTTGACACTTTCCGGCGTGAAACGTGAGGCGTGAAACGTCACGGAATCTGTTTGGTTTTGACGTTTGACGCATGACGTTTGACACATGACGTTTGACACATGACGTTTGACGAGAACGAACCATGCCCGGTGGCGAGCTGTGATCTCCATCGCCAGGGGTACGATCACCGATGGGAGGTAATAGATATCCGATGGTAAAGAAAACACTTTGGCTGATACTTTCTCTGATGCTGATAGTGGCGGGTTGCGGCCGGCCGAATGGCGAGCCAACCCAGGGCGATGTGGTGGTCTACGTGGCCGTGCCGTTGAGCGGATTCCAGGCCAACGGTGGACAGACGGTGTTGGGTGGCGCGCGGCTGGCGGCAGAAGAGATCAATCGCAGCGGCGGCCTGATGGGCCATCGCGTGGTCGTGCGCCCGCTGGACGACGAATCTGACAGCGACGTGGCCGTGGAGCAAGTGGCCGAAGTCCAGGCGGCCTTGCAGCGCGGCGAGCGTGTGATCGCCATCATCGGCCATCTCAACAGCGGGCAGACCCTGGCCGCGATGGAGCTATACAAGGACATGCCGCTGATCGTCGTCACGCCGACGGCATCGGAGCAGAGCCTGACGGAGCGCGGATACACCAACTTCTTCCGCGTCAACGCCAGCGACGACGTGCAGGCGGCGGTATGCGCGCGCTTCCTCATCGAGAAACTCGGCGTCCGGCGCGTGGCCGTGGTCTACAATGACACCGGATATGGGCGTGGGCTGGCTGCCGCGCTGGTGGCGGAATTGCAAGCGCGGGGTGGCGAGGCCGTGACCCAAATCGAGGTGGCGGAAGGCCAATCCCAATATGCCGCCGAGATCGCGCAAATCCAGGCTGCCAACCCGGATGCCATCTTCTATGCCGGATACGAAATCGAAGCGCCCTATCTGCGCTACGAACTGGCCCAGGCGGGCGTCAACCTGCCGATGCTGGCGAGCGACGGCGTCTTCCTCGCGGCCAGCATTGACGAAGCCGCCGGCACCGCCGAGGGGATGTACGTGAGCGCGTTCGCGCCCAGTCCCCGCTACGCCGCCGACGCGAGCTGGATCGAGGCGTATCAGGTGGTGGAGTACCGCAATCCCGACACCTACTCCGTCAACGGGTACGTGGCGATGCAGGTGGTGGCCGAAGGCGTGCGCCGCGCCCGCAGCCTCGACGCGGGCCAGGTCGCCAACGCCCTGCGCCAGGAAAGCATCCCCACACTGCTCAACACGTTGCGCTATCAGCCCGATGGCAACCTGACCGATCCCAACATCTGGATTTACCGGGTGACGGATGACCAATTCGAGCAAGTAGACTGGTAACGTCAGCCAGCTTTGAGTCCCCTGAAAAAAGCCCCAAAATCCGATTTTTCCACACGCGACCTACTACCTGTATGAAATTCGCACGCGGAAAATCCGCAATATCGCAAAAGTCACCCTGTTTGGGACACGGATGAACACAGATTTCACGGATAAAACCAAAAAAATCCGTGTTTTTCCGTGTAAATCCGTGTCCTTGCTTGAAATCAACCGGGGAACTCTTCTT
>SLSP01000320.1 GCA_007130345.1 Thermoflexales bacterium | reverse complement strand
CTGCCCAGGACGGCGCTTTCCAGCTCTGCCGAGATTTCGGGCGCGGGCCAGTTGCCGACTGGCCCGCCATCCTCGGCCACCAGCCGCCCGCCGGAGAAGACGCGCGTGGCGGCGAAGGCTTCCAGCGACGGCGTGACCACGAGGTCGGCGCGGCGGCCAGGCGCGATGGCCCCGCGATCCCGCAGGCCGAAGGCTTCGGCAGCGTTGAGGGTCGCCATCTGCACGGCGATCACGGGATCGAGGCCGGCGGCGATGGCGAGGCGCAGGTGGTGGTCGATGCTGCCGTCCTCGATGAGGTCGGCGGGGTGGCGGTCGTCGGTGGCGAAGGCGAAGCGGCGCGCGTTGGCCGACGTGATGACGGGCAGCAGGTCGTGCAGGTTGCGGGCCGAGGTCGCCTCGCGCGCCAGCACGCGGATGCCCAGACGCGCTTTCTCCAGGGCTTCGGCGGCGGTCATGCTCTCGTGGTCGGTGGCGGGGCCAGCGGCGGCATACGCCTGGAGCCACGCGCCGGTGACGCCGGGCGCGTGCCCGTCGATGTGGCGTCCGTGGAACGCGAGCAGCTTATCTAGCGCGCCGGGCAGGCCGAGCACCGCGCCGGGCACGTTCATAAACTCGGCCAGACCGAGCACGCGGGGCAGGTCGGCCAGGGGGAGCAGGTCGGCGGCTTCGAGCGTGGCCCCGGCGGTGCCCATGTGCGTCGCGGGGACGCAGGAGGGCAGGTTGACGAAGATAGTCAGCGGCAGGCCCTCGGAGGCGGCGAGCATGTAGCGGATGCCCGCGACTCCGGCAACGTTGGCAATCTCGTGGGGATCGGTGACGGCGGTGGTCACGCCGTGCGGCACGATAGCGCGGGCGAATTGCAGCGGCGCGCACATCGACGACTCGACGTGAACGTGGGTATCAATGAGGCCGGGCACGAGCAGTTGGTCGTGCAGGTCGATGATCTCGCGGCCTACGTAGCCCTCGCCCACGCCGGCGATCCATTCCCCGGCGATGGCGACGTCGGCGGAGTAGATTTCGCCGGTGAACACGTTGACCACGCGGGCGTGGCGTAGCAGTATATCGGCGGGTTCGTCGCCGCGCGCGACGGCGAGTAAGTGTAAAAAGGCTTCGCGGTGCATATAAACCTCCTGCAAATTGATGGGGTGACTCTACTGAAAGAACCCTAAAAAATCCGATTTTTTAGAAACTTGCTCGTCAAACGTAAAGCGTCAAACGTCAAAGTCCATGCCAAGATAACGTGCGTGATTCTGACGTGGTAGCCCGCCAGGGTAGCCCCAGGGCGGATTAGGGGGTGTCGGTTTCCATCACGACCAGCACCTTCATCACGCCGCGCCGGGTCGCGTGTTCGAGGGCGTGGAGCGCGTCGGCGAAGGGGTAGCGCGCGTCGATCATCGGCAGCACATCGACTAGGCCCTGGGTCAGCAGGCGCAAGGCCGGAGGAAACGGGCCGCACCGCGAGCCGATCACGCGCACTTCATCGACGACGAGGCCGGTCATATCACCGGGGAGGTCGCCCGCGTAAGTGGTTTTGAGGACGAGGGTGCCGCGTGGGCGCACCAGCCGCCGGGCTATGACAAAGCCCTGGGGGCTGCCCGTCGCTTCGACGACGATGTCGGCACCGGGGGAGACTTGCGTGGCGCGCAGGGTCGTGGCGATGCCGCGCCGCTCCAGGAGGGCCAACTTTTCCGCGTGGTGGCCGATGACGGTCAGATCGCAGCCGGTGAGGGCGAGCACTTGCGCGCACAACAGGCCGAGTTTGCCATCCCCCACCACCAGCACCCGGTCGGTGGGGTGAACGTGGATTTGTTGCAGAATCTCGCAGGCGGCAGCCAGCGGCTCCGTGAAGACGGCCACATCATCAGGCAGCGTGGGGGGGACGGCGTGGAGGTTGGCGATAGGGAGCGTCAGGTAGTCGGCCAGCGCGCCATCCCACCCCTCGATGCCGAGGGTGTGCCGGTGCGGACAGTGCGCGGGCCGACCTACGCGACAGGTGGCGCACGCGCCGCACGCAATGTTGATCTCCCCCACCACGCGCTGCCCTTCCCAGGCCGGGGCGTCGGGGGCCGCGATCACGTCGCCCACGAATTCGTGGCCGGGCACGCCGGCGAATTTCTTGTAGCCCCGCGCTAACTCCGCATCGGTGGCGCACAATCCCACCACGCGCACGCGGATCAGCGCTTCGCCGGGCGCGAGGGTCGGGCGCGGATGGGCCAGATTCCAGCGCGGCGTGCCTTCCAGCCAAACCGCGCGCATCTCGCGTGGCGAGGGGGTCATAAAGCAGAGGCTCCCAGATATTGGAGCGCGGGGGCGGGAGCTTTCTGTGACATCATCCCGTGACTACTCCGCGATGGTGTATCCGACACCACGCACGGTCTTGATCACGTCCTGGCGTTCCGTTGCGGTCACGATTTTCTGGCGGATGTGGTAGATGTGCGAGCGCACGATGTCGCGGGCCTCCTGCGCCTCGCTTTCGTAGCCCTGCACCTCGCGCACCAGTTCTTGGGGCGGCACAACGCGGGGGGCTTCACTGAGCATATAGGCCAGCAAGTCGAACTCGGTGGGGCTGAGTTCGAGCAGGCATCCGGCCAGGGTGATGATGTGACGGCGAAAGTCCACGATAAGATCGCCCCGCCGAAGAAAGCGGGGGGAATCGTCCGGGGGGGCGTTGGGGGGCGGCGGCGTGTCGAGGTCAACGTCCACGCGATCCAGGTCGTCGGTGAGCGATTTCAGTTGGGCCAGGATATGCTGCTGGCGCAACTTTCGGCGGCGCTGCTGTAAGCCGGAACGCACGCACTCGCGGATTTCCAACGTCTTGCATGGCTTGAAGAGGTAATCGTAAGCGCCATATCGCAGCGCCTCGACGGCGGTGCCCAGCGAGGCGTGGGCTGTCAGCATCACGCAAATGGTGTCCGGAGATTGTTCGCGCACAGCCGCCAATACCTGCATCCCGTCGATGCCGCCCAGGCGCAAATCAATGAGCGCCAGGTCGAAGGTCTGGGTTGCGATGCGTTCCAGGGCGGCTTCTCCACTCGGTGCGCCGAAGGCGTGATAGCCCTCATCGCGCAGCATTTCTACCAGGAAACCGCGCACGGCCTCGTCATCGTCGATAATGAGAATTTTGTCAGGCTGCGGTTTGACGACCATAATGCACTCTCCTGAACAAGCCAAATTATCACTGAGATACAAAGGTCACTGAGAAAACTATAGTTTTACGCAAACTCTCCGCGTCTCCTCTTGTGTCTCAGTGATGACTCTACTGAAAGAATCCTAAAAAATCCGATTTTTTAGAAACTTGATCTAGATGTAGATTTTCCGCGTGCGAATTTCATATATTTAGTAGGTCGCGCGTGGAAAAATCGGATTTTTGGACTTTTTCAGGGGAGTCAGTGATGCCTTATCAGAAGTTTACCACGCTTTTGCCAAAGGGGAATTACAGCTAGGTAACAGATTCCGGCGGCTGCGGCGGTTCTTCATTGGGGAGCACTACCGTGAAGGCGGTGCCCTCCTCAAGCGCGCTCTCGACGTGCATCTGGCCGTTGTGCGCCTGGATGATGCCGTAGCTGATCGAAAGTCCCAAGCCCATCCCCTGCTTTTTGGTGGTGAAGAACGGTTCGAAAAGCCGCTCGCGGGTCGTTTCCGGCATCCCCGACCCGGTATCGCGCACGATGATGCGGATGGCCGGAGCCGCGCGCGCGTCGGGGGTCGCTTCGGTGATGATGGAGAGAACGCCGCCGTCGGGCATCGCGTCGATGGCGTTGATGACCAGGTTGAGGAAGACCTGCTTGAGCTGATCGGCGTTGGCCTGGATGGGCGGCAGCGTCGTGTCCCACACCTCCTTGACCTGAATGTGATGGTGGCGCAACTGCTGTCGGGCCAAGACCAGCACGCTCTCCAGCACCGCGTGAATGTCGGTGGGCCGAAAGCCGGCCTGGGCGGGACGGTAGAATTCCTGCATCCGCCGCACAATATCGGAGATGCGTCCGATTTCTCTGCGCGTGGTGCCCAGATACCGTTGCACGTCCGCCAGGCGCTCTGGTTGCTCGATTTTTTCCACTGCCAGATCAAGGTATCCGGTGACGGCTTGCAACGGGTTGTTGATCTCGTGGGCGACGGACGCGGCCAGGCGGCCCACCGCGCCGATTTTCTCGGCGTGGACAAGCTGCGCCTGGGTTTCCTCTTGTCTGTGAAGCGAGTGCTTCAGGTCGGTGTAGAGGCGCGCGTTTTCCAGAGCGATGGCCGCGATGGCGGCGACCGCTTCCAGCAGGTGGGCGTCTTCCTCGGAGAAGCCGCCACGCCGCTTGTTGACGATCTCCATCACGCCGGTGACTTCGCCGTGATAGAGCAGCGGAGTAGCCAGCAGGGAACGGGTCTGGAAGCCCGTTTTCTCGTCCATGCCGCCGAACCAGCGCGGTTCCTGCGTCACATCGTTGATGCACAGCGTGTCGCGGTGCGCGGCGACCCATCCCGCCAGCCCTTGCCCCGGCGCTACCCGCTGGCCGAGGAGCCGGTCGGCGGCGGGACACAGGGTTTGCGAGAAGACCAACTCGTCGGTCTCCATATCCCGCAGCAGAATCGAGCCTTCGGCAGCATCGAGGGCCTGACATGTCAGCGTCATCACCTGGCGCAAGACCCTCTCCGGGTCGAGCGAGGCGATGGCCGCTGTGCTGATGGCGTTGATGCTGCGCAACCGATCCGCCTGACGCGCCTCTTCGTACAGATGCGCGTTGCGCATCGCCAAGCCCAGTTGATAGCCGATGGTGGAGAGCAGGTTCCGGGGGAGGGCCGCTTCGCTCTGCGGGCGATCCCAGGCCAACACGAGCAAGGCCAGGGTGCGCTGGGCCGCCCGGATGGGGACAGCGACGCTGGCGCGCAATCCAGCTTGCTCTTGGGCCGCAAGTAATGCCGGGGGCGTTTGATTCAGAAAGATGACCGTGTCGGTGACGGATGTGGCAAAGACCTGACTGGAGATCGGGTAGGCGGAAAGCGGGTGCGCGGTGAGGGCTTGGGCCAGTTCCTCCGAAATCCCGCGCTGCGCCAGCAACCTCGGCGGCGACGCGGCGTCTTTCCCCGGCGCGAATACCCACCCGGCCGGCGCGCGCAGCGTGGGCAAGATCGCGTCGAGGGCGGCTTCGAGCAAGGGCGTGATCTCCAGATGCCCGGCAATCGCCGAGGTCACGATGTAGAGCGCGGCCTGCTCCTCGGCATACCGACGCAGAGCATCTTCGACGCTCTGGCGCTCCCGGATTTCCTGCTGCAACTGGCGATTAGCGGCTTCCAGTTCGGCGGTGCGCGCCTGAACACGGGCATCAAGTTCTCGGGCCTGCGCTTCGAGCGCGGTGTGAGCCGCGTGCAATGTGCGCTTGAGGTGCAATCGCGCCACGGCGCGCTCCAGCGTAGTACACAGCACATCGGGATGCACCGGCTTGAGCAACAAATCCGTTGCGCCGGCCCGCATCGCCTGAATAGCCATCTGCATATCACCGTGGCCGGTAATCAAAATCACCTCAACATCGGGATCGCGCGCGAGCACGGCAGATAGCAGCTCGAACCCATCGACACCGGGCATCCGCACATCGGTCAACACAATCGCCGGGCGTACCTGAGCAAAGCGCTCCAGGGCCTCTGCGCCGGAGCTGGCCGGTATCGGCGTATACCCGCTCTGCTCAAGGATACGGGCATAACTGCGCAAAACACGCGGGTTATCATCCACGACGAGGAGCGTCTCAGCCATAGGGTCTCCTTGGAGAACTGCTTTTGAGGGAAGCAGTTCGTTTCAGTAGGGCTTGAGGGTTAGTATATCGACACTTTAGATTTGCGCAAAGTGCCTTGTTTTGTGTTTTGAAAGTGTGGAATTCCCAGGTTCTCAGGACGTGACACTTCAGTTTTGTGGGTATAAAAGCTCGGCGTCGCCGTCTTGGGGACGGGGGCCGTAAGTCGGATTGCCAATCGTTACTGTCACAGAGTATTCGCCATGCATTACACTT
>SLSP01000486.1 GCA_007130345.1 Thermoflexales bacterium | reverse complement strand
CGATGAACAGGAGCAGGTGATTCAGTGGCTCAAGGGCCGCGATCAGGTCAAGGTGATCGGCCCCAACGCCGATTTGACGCTCTCCATCAAGGACCGCGTCTTCGTCAACTCCGACGGGCATCACAACATGCCGAGCGGCGAGGTCTTCACCGGCCCGGTCGAGGACAGCGCCAACGGCTGGGTGCGCTACACCTATCCCGCCGTGACCGGAGGCCGCGAGGTGACGGGCATCGAGCTGACGTTCGAGGGCGGCAAGGTGGTCGAGGCCACGGCCAAGAAGAACGAGGCGTACCTGCTGCGGATGCTGGACACCGACGCGGGCGCGCGCTATCTGGGCGAGTTCGCCATCGGCACCAACTTCGGCATCCAGCAGTTCACCAAGAACATCCTCTTCGACGAGAAGATCGGCGGGAGCTTCCACATGGCCGTGGGCGCGGGGTATCCCGAAACCGGCAGCGTGAACCGATCCGCCATCCACTGGGACATGATCTGCGATATGCGCGACGGCGGCGAGATTTGGGTGGACGGCGACCTGCTCTATCAGAACGGCAAGTTCGTAATTTAGGCCCGGCGCTATGCACGTCACCCTGAGCGAAGTTTCGGCGGCGGACAAGTCGGTGCTGCGGCAGTTGATGGAATTGTACTGCTACGACTTCAGCGAGTATGACGGCCTTGACGTTAACGCGCACGGCTTCTACGGCTACGAGTACTTCGACCACTACTGGATTGAGGCGGGGCGGCAACCCTTCTTCATCAAGGTGGACGGCAACTTGGCCGGGTTTGTCCTGGTCAGCGACTATTGCCACGAACTGGTGGCGGAGGGCAGCGCGCGCTCCATCTCCGAGTTCTTCGTGATGCGCAAATATCGCCGCCGGGGGGTGGGGCGGATTGCGGCCCGCGCGGCGTTTGACCGTTTCCCCGGACGCTGGGTCGTCATTCAATACAAGAGCAACGTGCCCTCGCTCCACTTTTGGGAGCGGGTCATCGGGGAATACACCGGCGGCCGCTTCGAGAAACGCGATACCATGCTGGAGGATCAGGGCAAGTTATGGGAATGTCAGGCGCTCATTTTTGAGACACCGTAGGCACACGGGGGCGAGGGCTTGGAGCGCGCTCATAAAAACGGCGCTGTTACCTTGACTTTTCTCCCCCTGGGACTACAATACATAGGTGTTATTTAATGGGAGTTCTCTATTTTAGGACTATGCCGGTAGGCGAGGAGGTAACTACGATGAGTGAAACCTTTGATCGTGTCAAGAAAATCATTGTTGACATTTTGGCCGTTGACGAGGGAGATATCACCCCAGAAGCTAATTTCCGTGATGATTTGGACGCGGATTCCCTGGATCTGGTTGAACTGATTATGGCCTTCGAAGATGAATTTGGGGGCCGCATTTCCGACGATGACGCGCGAGAAATCGTCACGGTATCTGCGGCTGTGGCATACATTGAAGAACGTATGGCGGCAGGCGAGTAAATCACAGTTTCAACTAAAAGGCCACCTCGCGGGTGGCCTTTTATGATGCGGGTCGGACTGCTGGCCGATACCCACATTCCCTACCGGGCGACGAGTTGGTCTCCTGGAGTGCTCGCGGCCCTGCGTGGCGTCGATGCAATCCTGCACGCGGGGGATGTGGATGAGCCGTGGGCACTGGACGCGCTCCGCGAGATCGCGCCGGTGTACGCGGTGCGCGGTAACGCGCACTGGTTCGACGGCTCCTCTGGTGGGGCCAGCTTGCCTGACGTTGTGCGGCTCGCATTGGAAGGCTTCGACGTCGTCGTGACCCACGGCCATCTGCGCGGCTGGCCCGGCATCTACTGGCGCGCGCGGATGGTGGCCCGCGCGCTGCGCCGCCAGTGGGATTTCCCGGCCTATGATCGGGTCTTAGTTCAACAGCTTTTGCAGCGCTTCCCCCAAGCTGATGTCATCGTCTTCGGGCACACGCATCGCTTTTACACGGCGCGCGTGGGCCAAACCCTCGTCATCAACCCCGGCGCGGCGCTGGCGACCGCTTACTTTGGAGCGCCCTACCCGCCCTCGATAGCCCACCTCATCCTCCGGGCTGACCATATCCCCCAAGTGCGCAAAATTCTATGCGATTAACGCCTCAAAGCCCTAAAAAATCCGATTTTTTAGAAACTTGATACTACAGATAGATTTTTCGCGTGCGAATTTCACATAGGTAGTAGGTCGCAAGTGGAAAAATCGGATTGTTGGACTTTTTTCAGGGGGTGTTAAGGTTAAAAAAGAGAAAGATTTATATCAAATCCTTGACGTAAGGTGTCAAATATGCTATAATTTCAATGTTAGCGGGCCAACGGAGGGTCCCGTCCGGCATTATGATAAAAATCGATCTCTCACCATTAGTCCACGCAAAAAACGGCGCGCGCCAAGTCGTTGATCTAAACCTGGATGCCATCACCATCGAGCAATTGGAGTTGAATTATCTTCAAGGCCGATTGCGCTTCACCCGAACAGACACGGGCATTTTAGTAGAAGGCATCCTGGATACTGAAATCGCGACCGAGTGTACCCGTTGCCTGACCTCATTTTACGAACCTGTGACGTTTGAACCGGACAACGTTATCAGCTTCCCCGGTGCCCCCCTGACTTTAGAACGCCCGGTACGGGTAACGGATAATGGATGGGCTGATATATCCCCTGTGATCCGTGAATACATCTGGATGGCCTTCCCTTCAAACCCCATTTGTTCTCCCCGCTGCCAGGGTATCTGTGCTAAGTGTGGTGGCAATATCAACCTGGGGGAATGTACATGTGAAGGAACGGAGCCTATTGATCCCCGGTGGGAGGTGCTGCGTACATTATTGGATGAACCTGGAGAGTCAACTTAGGCGGATGGTGTTTCGCGAAGATAATGTGTTAGATAGGACTCGAGGAGGCTTATGGATGTCGTAAATGAGCTTTTAGAGAAAGCCGAAGCACAAGGTTTTTTGACGACAGAAGATATTTTGGAAGCTCTGGCGTCGTTGGATGAAGACGAGTCTCTCGAAGCAATCATGATTCAACTCCGGCGAGCTGGTATTGAAATTGAGGCTGAAGCTGAATCCGATGATGACATCGGAACCGATGACGATGATGACGATGATATCGAGATCTGGGAAGATGATATGCACGGTCTGGATAAAATCGGGGTGGATGACACGGTAGCACTCTATTTGCGCGAAATGGCCCGCGTGCCGCTCCTCTCCAATGAAGAGGAGGTCACGCTGGCGAAAAGAATCGAGCGGGGCCGCGAGGCCGAGCTGATCCTCAAAAACAACGGCCATCATACCCTTGAAGAAATTAACTGCTTTGAGGAAATTATCCGCGAGGGCGGCGATGCCCGCGATCATTTGATCCGGGCCAATACCCGGCTCGTGGTGAGCATTGCGAAAAAGTATATTGGGCGGGGCGTGCCGTTTCTGGATTTGATTCAAGAAGGCAATTTGGGCTTGATGAAAGCCGTGGAAAAATTCGAATATCAGCGCGGGTATCGCTTCAGCACCTACGCGACGTGGTGGATTCGCCAGACCATCACCCGCGCCATCGCCGACCAGGGACGCACCATCCGCGTGCCGGTTCACATGAGCGACCGCATCCGCCGCCTGTACCGCCGGGCACAGGAGATTGAGCAAGAACGCGGATCGCGCCCCACCCCGGAGGAATTGGCCGAGGAGTTGGGCTTAGAAGCGCGTAAGGTGCAATGGATGATGCGGGTATCGTGGCAGCCATTGAGCCTGGAGCGGCCAGTGGGCGAGGATGAGGACAGCGAACTGAGCAACTTTATCGAAGATGATCACACGCCGACCCCGCCTGATACCGCGTACCAGACTATGTTGCGCGACCGCATCGAGGAGGTGCTGACTACCCTCAGCCCCCGCGAGGTGCGGATTTTACGGATGCGCTTTGGGCTGCACAACGGGCGCAGCTACACACTCGAAGAGGTGGGGCAGAAGTTCGGCCTGACCCGCGAGCGGATTCGACAGATTGAGGGCCAGGCCCTGCGCCGGTTGCGTCATCCTAGTCGCAGCCGGGATTTGAGAGACTATTTGCGATGACAAAGTTCAAGATTAGCTATATGGACATGCGTTGCTTGCCGTGGCGTCGGGGGTGCGAGGCCCCCCCGCGCACCGGTCCGTAACGCACGGATCACGGCTAAAACCCCGCCAGCCTCGCTGGCGGGGTTTGTTTATGGAAAGGGCACCGCGAAAAATCAGATTTTTTCCACACGCGACCTACTACCTATATGAAATTCGCACGCGAAAAATCTATCTGTAGTATCACGTTTCTAGAAATCTGATTTTTTAGGGTTCTTTCAGGAGAGCCATAAAACTGGCCGGTTACGATTATCACTTTTGGCAACTTTTGGTATACTGAGATACCCCATCAAGGAGGGAGTTATTATGAACACGAAGAAAGTTTTGGTCGCTGTCGCTTGGCCTTACGCCAATGGAGATATGCATGTAGGACACCTGGCCGGAGCCTACCTGCCGGCGGATATTTACGCCCGCTATCACCGGATGGCGGGCAACGATGTGCTGATGGTTTCCGGTTCCGACGCGCACGGCACGCCTATCACAGTGCGCGCCGAGGAGGAAAACGTATCGCCCAGGGAGATCTTCACCCGGTATCATCACCGCTTCCTGAAGACGCAGCAGCAGATCGGCATCTCTTACGATCTGTTCACGCATACCGACACGCCGAATCATCACCGGGTTGCACAGGATGTCTTCTCGCGGTTGTTAGAGCAAGGGTATCTGTATTCGGAAGTACAGCAGCAATACTACTCCGAGGTTTCGCAGAGCTTTTTGCCGGATCGCTATATCGAGGGGACGTGTCCATATTGCGATAGCGAAGAGGCGCGCGGCGATCAGTGCGAAAGTTGCGGGAAGCTGCTGGACGCGCTGGAACTCAAAAACCCGCGCAGCAAGATGGACGGTTCGACACCCGTGCTCCGCGATACCGAGCACTTCTTCCTCGATCTCGCCAAGCTCGAACCGGACATCCTCGCCTATCTGGAGGATGACAAGGACGACTGGCGCCCCAGCGTGCTCAAATTCTCCCTCAACTACGTCAAGGGAGGGCTGAGAGGGCGCCCCATCACGCGGGACATCGCCTGGGGGATTCCGGTGCCGCTGGAGGATTACGCCGATAAATGCCTGTACGTCTGGTTCGAGGCGGTGATCGGCTATCTCTCGGCCAGCATCGAGCACGCCAAGCTCATCGGTGATCCAGATGCCTGGAAGGCGTGGTGGTATGACCCGGACGCCGTGACGCTCTATTTCATCGGCAAGGACAACACCCCCTTCCACACCATCATCTGGCCGGGCGAGCTGATCGGGATGCGGAACCTCTACGAAGAGGCGCGGGCCTTCAATCTGCCCACCAACGTGCCCGCCAACGAGTTCATGAACCTCGCCAGCAAGCAGTTTTCCAAGAGCCGGGGTACGATTATCTCGGTGTCCGACTTGCTTTCGCGTTATGACCCCGACGCCATCCGCTATTATATAACGGTGGTGATGCCGGAGACCAGCGACAGCGACTTCTTCTGGGATGACTTCGTCCAGCGGAACAATGGGGAGTTGGTGGGGATTTGGGGCAACCTGGTGCATCGCGTCTTCTCGTTCACGCACAAGCACTTCGGCGAAATCCCCGAACCCGGCGCGCTGGATGACGTGGATCGCGCACTGCTGGATACTGTCGCGGGCGCGTTCGATACGGTGAGCGCGCATCTGGAAGGCTGTCGCTTCCGGGCGGCGTTAAGCGCGGCACTGGATGCCGCGCGCGAGGCCAACCGCTATCTCGAAACGAAGTCGCCGTGGACGCAGATCAAGACGGATCGCCAGGCCGCCGGCACCAGTCTGTACGTCGCGTTGCAAGCCATCAACGGCCTGAAAGTGCTCTTCGCGCCGTTCCTGCCCTTCTCGGCAGAACGATTGCACCGCGCGCTCGGCTACGAGTCGCCCCTCTTCGGCGCGCAGACCATCGCCGAGG
>SLSP01000389.1 GCA_007130345.1 Thermoflexales bacterium | reverse complement strand
GGCTTGGTCGTCGCCCCCGGCCGCCGCGATCTCCGCTGCCAGCACGCGCTCGCCGATGCGCACGCCGTGGATCAGCGAGTAGCGCTCCCAGGACAACATCTGCTCGATCGCTGGATCATCGGTCGCTTGCGCAACCTTGGCGTGGTGCATGCGCGCATCCTCCGGCCGATCCTGCCGAACCGCGGCCATGCCCTGCGCGTAGTGCCAGATGGCCACCATGTAGGGCAGGTCCGGGGCCGGGGACGGCGTGTCGGCGATCTGCTGCCAGCGCCCGAAGCGCACGTCCGCAAACAGCGGCGTGAGCGAGAAATACTGCATCGCCTCGAAGCCCGGCGCGCGCATCAGCTCCGGATCGCTGGTTCGCTGCTCGGTCGCCCGCGCGGCGTCCAGCGCCGTGTCGCGCTGGCCGCCCATCGTGGCGGCCACGGCGCGCGTTTGCTTGCGGCGGCGAACGCCCAGGGCATCGCGTGGCGGGTGGTCAGGACGTGGCCCGGCGGCGACCGCGGGCTGGAGCGCGCGCTCAAGCGGCGGCATCGGCATCGCGGATTGTGCCCGGTGTGCCGAGGGGAGGTGTGAGGTGGATTGGGTACATCTGGCAGAGAAGATGAAGGTGACGGTGACGACGGTGGATGAGATCGCCGGCGGTGTGGAGGCGGTGCTGCTGACGGTGGCGGCGCGGCTGGCGGCCTGGGTCGCGGCGCTGCCAACGGTCGCGCTGGTGGCGCGCGCGATCCGGGTGGTGTTCGCGCTAGAGGTGGGGCTGGCGTGGGCCTCGGCGGTGGCGTTGGAGGTGGTGGGGCGGGCGATAGTCCATGCCTGGCTCGCGGCGCGGGAGTGGAACGCGCAGAAGGGGAAGACCGACGCGGCGGCGAATGAGCGCTTGTTGCAGGTGTTCTGCGGGGTGTATTTCGTCTCGGATTTCCTGTTGGTGGGGTTGCTGGAAGTGCCGCGCGCGCTGGCCGGGGAGTGGGTACATCTGGCCGCGCTGCTGTTTCCGCTGATGCAGGTGGTGGCGACGGTGCTGACGGTGGAGCGAGCCGCGCAATATCACCGGGAAGCGGCGGCGGAAGCGGCCAAAGCGGAACGGGCCGCGTTGCGCGCGGAACGCGCGCGGGTGAAGCAAACGGCGCGGGATGCGGCGCGGGATGCGGACAAGGAGGAATCGCCCGCGCCGGAAGCGCGCCAAGTTGCGCGGACCCGGCTGGACAAGCGCGGCTTCCGGCGCGAGGTGGCGCGACTGAATGGGGAACTCGCGCCGCTGGTGGAGAAGTTGCGCGCACCTGGCGCGAATCGCGCGGCGGTGCTCAATACGTGGCTGGATGAGCGCGGGTTCGCGCAAGTCCCGCCCGGCACGGCGCGGGGATGGGTGCCGGTGGTGTTGGACGCGGCGGGTTCAGACGCGGGGGAGGCCGGCGATGCGGCGCGGGAGGATTGAACTCCTCTTAGGGGTGGCCGTGGTGGGGCTGATCGGATGGGTGCTGCTGACGCAGGCGCAGGCCACGCGCCAGGCCGCGTCAGCGGCGCGGGTGGCGGCCTCCGGGCAGACGGTGACGAGCCTGGGCCTGGTGCTGGTCGTGGGGGTGCTGGTCGGCGTGCTGCTGGCCGGCGGGGGCGTGGTTGTGTTTCTGTGGGCGCAGCTCCAGCGCGCGCAACGCCTGGCTCGCCGCCGCCAGGAACCTGGCTCTGGCCGGTGGCAGGCTGGCCCTAACGCTTATTGGGGGCGCGCTGATGAACCGCCCCGCGATCTCCCCACCGGCGCGCACCCGCTGGACGCGCTGGTGCAGCTTGAGGTGTTGCGGATGTTGCGCGAGATGCGGCCCCCGGAACGCCCGGCGGCATTGCCGCTCGAAGACCGGGAAAGGGAGGGCAGCGATGAGAATGAGGATGTGGCGTGGCGCGAGTGGTATTAGGGGACTGAACGTGACGGGGCTGCTGTTCACGCTGCTGCTCACGCTGCTGGCCTGCACAGTGGGCCACGCGCCGGACAGCGCGCCGCCGCCGCTGGTGACCCCAACGCTGATCCGCGTCCCAGAGGTCAGCGACGACGCGGCGCGAGTGGAACTCTACACGCAGCAGATCCTCGCGCAGCAAGAGCAGCAGGCCATCAACGCGACGCTGGCGGCGGTTTACGCGCAGCAGACGGCGACGGTGGAGGCGTTTGCGGCGACGGCCACGGCGCGGGCCTGGGATGCGACGGCGACCGCCGAGGCGCAGCGGGCCACAGCGACGGCCCGGGCCTGGCAGACGACGGTGGAGGCAGCTTACGCGCAAGGCACGGCCACCGCGCAAGCGCACCACGTCCAGGCGACCGCGACGGCGCAAGTGGCGGCGACGGCCACGGCGCAAGCCGACCACGCGGCGCGGGCGACGGCGACGGTGGAGGCGGTGTATTTCCAGGCGACCGCGACGGCGATAGCCGACCAACAGGCGGTGGAGGAGGCGTTACGCAAAGAGCGGATTCGGCGCGAGCAGTTGGTGACGCGGCAAGAAGAGATTGTGTATCCGGTGAAGGCTTATGGGCCGTGGGTGATCTTGCTGGCGCTGGTGGGGCTGATCCTGTGGGGCGGGCACGGTATCCTCAAGGCGTATATGCTGCGCTTGCGCGCGATCCAGCGCGACGAGCGCGGCGATGCCCCGGTGCTGATTCTGAACCAGGGGCGGCAGATCGTGGCCTACGATCCTGACCGGGCGTTTGGGCCAGCGCTGCTGATGGGGCGGGATGGGCAGGTGACGCAGCCGCAACTGGCCCCCCCGGAACTGCAAGGGCCGGTGACGCTGCGCGATCAGACGATTGACGCGGTGACGCGGGGGAGACCGGGGAACGCCCCGAGCGCGCAGCAGAAACGGGCGGCGCAAGCGATGGTGGCGCAGCCGCCTCCGACGCGGCCCACGCCAGCCGGGCCGGTGCGGATCGTGGAGGCGCGGCAGGTGCGTGGGTGGCTCAAGGATGTGACGCCCCAGGCGTTGCGGGGGATGTTGACGTTGGATGAGGAGTAGCAAGCAGGAGTAGACCGGGAGGTGAAAGCATGGACGTGGGCATGGGGGTGCAGATTTCTAAGGGGAAGCTACGAGAGGCGGAGGCGATTGCGCGGCGGATGCCGGCGACGTTGGAACGGCGGGGACTGCGCCCGGCCTTTGCGGAGTGGATTTTGACCCAGGATGCCGGGATGCTGTGGTTGTTTGGGGTGCTGGACTTGCAGCGCGTGGAGAAGCTGGAACAGTACACCGGCGCCAGCCTGTTGCATCATCTGAGCACGGATTTGGGCGGACGCCCGGTGTACCTCTCCAATAGCTCCGGCCTGCGGTACGCGGTGCTGCTCTCGCCGCCGCCGGCGTTGCCGGGCCAGGTGGACTTCCCAGGAGCGCGCCGGGGCGAGGTGCGGCTCGGACGGCACTATACCGGCGCACCGGTGAGTGTGTCTTGGGAGCGGTTGGGGCATCTCCTGGTGGCGGGGATGACGGGCAGTGGTAAGTCTACCCTGCTGCGGGTGTTGGTGTATCAGGCGTTGACCGAAGGCGCGCGCCTGGTGCTGGCGGATCGGGATAATCGCACGTTCCCGATGTTGGCCCAGCATCCGGCCTTGCTGACGCCCATCGCGCAGACACCGGAGGAGGTCTTGCACTGTGTCGAGACGGCCCTGGGCGCGTGCGATCACCGGGCAGCGGCCTACGGGCAGGTGGGCGGCTTCCCGGATACGCTGGAAGAGTACAATGCGCTTGTGGTGGGCGAAGGTGGCAGCCCCCTCCCCCGGCTGCTGGTGGTGCTGGACGAGTTCAATGCGACGGTGGTGGCGGCGGGCGGGGCGAATGGCGCGCTGGCGCGGGCGGTGGCCGAGTTGGGCTGGCGCGGGCGCAAGTTCGGCCTGAATCTGGTGTTTGCGGCGCAGGACTTTACGAAGGCGATTGTGGGGCGGGTACGGGATCAGGTGGGCGCGGCGGTGTGCTTCCGGGTGCGCAACGCGGACACGGCGCGGGCGGTGAGCTGCCCGGACGCGGCGCGCATCGCGGCGGGGCGTCCGGGGCTGGCCTTGACCGACCGATGGGGGCCGGTGCAGACATACTATCTGGACAAGCGGGTGCTCATCGACGTGGGGCAGGGCCGGACGGTGGCCTTACCAGAAGACGAGCTGCGCATCGCGCAGCACGCTAACGCGCAGGGCGGCAAGGTGACGTTGGGAGATTTGCGGGCCTGGGGCCTGGGGAAGAATGAGGCGGCGCGGCTGTTGGAAGATTGGCGGCTACGGGGATGGGTGGCGAAGGATCCGGCACGCCATAACGCGCATTTTGTGACCGAGAAGCTCCTGGGGCTGGTAGCGCGGGAAACCGGGAAACCGGGGAAACGGGGGGAAACGCCGGGAAACGGGCGGGAAACCGGTGAGTAGCCGCCGGGAAACCGGGAAACGAGGGCAACAGGGCCGGGAAGCCGTTAAAGGGCGAACTATGGGTAAAAAATCCCTGGGACGCAGAAAAAGAGCGCCGCTGTGCCTGGTGTGCGGCGGGCCGCTGTATCATCAGCAGCGCGGGCGACCGCGCACCTACTGCTCGGCAGCGTGCCGGCAGCGGGAGTATCGGGAACGTCAGAAGTGGTTGGCAGCGGGCGGATGCGGCGCGCAGCCGTGGCGCAAGGGTTGGCTTTTCAATGGGAGCTATGAGGTGAAAGATGACACAAATGCAAACGAGGTACGACGTGGGTAACGCCGGAGATGGCGGGGTGCAGGTCAAGGTGCAGGTACAAGCGCCGGAAGGAGAGCTGGTCGATCTGGTGGCGGTGGTGACGGCGCGCTTGGAAGGCGCAGGGTTAGCGGTGGTAGCGCGCAGCGCGCCGGCAGAGGGCAGTGTGGAGGTGGTGTTGACGCGGGCCGCGTGGTTGGGGGATAGCCCCCTACCCTGAGCTTTTGAGCCGCGAGGCACAGGCTATGCCCGGCCAGCGCGCCGGGTAGATTAGGAGACGCGCCCTCCGAAGCGATTTCTTCGCATTCCCGGCAAGGTATGGTATGATGGATATAACCGTTCAAGAGAATAAGGAACTGGAGGCCGAACTATGACGCAATTACAAGTGCGCAGCGCGCCCCTGGAACAGCTTGCCGGGTTGATTCGCCGGCTTGACCGTCGCCAGAAGGCCGCACTGCTCCAATTAGTGCCGGAATTGCAAACGATCCGCGCGGATGAGGCCGGACTGCCGGCCGGACAAAGCGACCTGCTGGCGTACTTTGACGCTAAAATCGCCGCGTTGCCCGAAGCGCGCCCCTGGCGCGATAACGAACCTTTCCTGGGCGATTTGACCATCGCGGAGTTCTTCGCCGCGCCGGAAGCAGAACAGGCGCGGATTTGGGATGCAGCGCACGCCGAAGCATACAAGACCTTAAGTGATTATGAACACCCTACCCGCGCCGCTGCGCTGTCTGCTCGATAAAAATCTCGTGCGCTATATCCTCACCGGACTGCACTCTGGGCGGGAGCGACCTTTGACGCCGCTGGAAAGCGGCGCATTGTCGCTTTGGCGGGTTGCCGAAGAGCGCGGCGTGAACCTCTTTATCAGCCGCTACACTTTCAACGTGTTGCAACGCCTGCAACCGTACCCCCTGGCGCGGATCGTACTTGACGCGATGCCGGTTCTGTCGCCTACCCGGTATCATCCGCGTTGGGCGCGGCGCATCCGGGAGAGCACAGGACTGGCGCGCGAAGATGCGGCGATGACGGCGCTGGCTAGTTTTGGCGCCAACGATAGCGGCGATGTGTTGGGCGTTCACTGGCTGGCAACCAGCGATCAACCGTTGATCAATGGCTATCGCGTTGCCTTGCCCACCCTCACACGCCGCTTTCACGCGATGACCGCGCAGTTGCCCGCGCCATTCTGCGACGCAACCTTGCCCCGCCTGGCAACGCCGGTCGAACTCCTGGAAAGCTGGCAAATGTAGCCCTTACGCGCGCCGGGTGGAAAGGGAACGCGCCCTCCGGGGATGGAGGGCGCGTGGGGTTTGTAGAGATGATCTGAGGTAGCTTGTAGAGCGTGCTGTGTACTTCTTCAACCAGTGACGCAACGTGT
>SLSP01000070.1 GCA_007130345.1 Thermoflexales bacterium | reverse complement strand
TGCGTGTTGTTTACATCAAGATAGGAAAGACTCACATAGACTTTTCTATCGCTTCGCTTAGCGATTACAAGGTTGCCAGCTTCACTACCAATAACGACATCATGCCATTTGCACCATTGGATATCATCTTCACTAAACATACGGTGACGCTTCAGCCGAATTGCGGTATCGGTCACCAATGCATTACCGAACTGATACTGTTTTCCATCTCGGAGGTTTTCTAGAAATTCAGTTAATAATCTAACACCTACAGCCTTCCATAATCGATCTAAGAGTTCCGAATACACATGATTATTGGTAAGGTCTATGGACAGACTATCATTGTCATTACCCACATAAATGGAGTACTTGGTTCCGGTTGGAACACCGTTGACTGAATGACGTATTCCTCCCCAACGTACATGAGTCGTGTCTTCAAGTCGCCAGCGTCGCCCCTTCCATTCGATACCTTCCGGAGAAATGCGTATCCGTTTTTTGACAATCATACCCCACTCAGTCTCATAGGTGATATCTTGCCGCCAACGTTCGGTTTGAGCCTGTAGCTGTCGGAGAGTAGCCTCTCTCTTCTCGGCAATCTCATCCAAGGCATCGGAGTCTTCGGCGGCTTGCTCTGCTACCTGCTCAACTTCCGCAAAAACCTCTTGGATCAGGCTCGTCAGCCGCCTGGAAAGCTCAAGCCTATCATGCTCATTGAACAACCTAACAGCCAAACTTCGAAGCTGTGCAGCTACTTCAATACTCGGCTGATGATGACGCCCCCGACTGTAGTAGATCAACTGAATCGGCCGCGCCACGAAATACCAGTTGCGAACCACGTTTTCCAGTTGGTTAATCCGATAATCCAGATCGGCGGTATCTTGTTCCTCACTGACCGAATTACTGATTTTCGAAATTAACCGGTTGATGGTTTCAGTTTCCTGCTCCAAAAACTCTGTTGCTGCAAGTTCAAAGCTGTCTACCAGATCGCTGATCAAGACGGGTGCCGGTGAAATCCCTTGGTCAGTCGATTCATCCACGGCTTGCGTGACCACCTGAACCAACTGTGATGCTGGCAAGGTATCGAGACCTTGCTTGATCGCATCCCGAAAAAACCAGCGCCGTTCTTGGATACCAGAGACCACGGACTGAACGTCAGCCACTGCTTGGAATCGCGAGATCGTGCGTTCTTCGTTGATTAGGTTAATAAGCTGTTCGGCATCTAAATCATCGAAAGTTAATGCAAGCTCGATAATCCAATCTACGACTTGATCCACACTCAATGAGTCTGTAACCCTAGGGAGGGCGGTTGCCAACAAATTAACTCGTGCTAAGGGAGGGAGACTGGCTGCTTTCTTTCGTACACTTAGCGGCTGATTCTGCAACCAACCGATTGCTTCGACAATTCGATTGGGTCCAAGGCCAGGTAACCAAGCTAACTCAGCCGTCAAACGTTTCCGAGGCGTAGTCAGAATTGAGCACGCTTCAGAAGCCGTGTCTTCTTCGTTGAACAGACTTTTTTCCTCGGCTAAGGTCATGAGTCGCTGACGCTGATCACGAGCAGTCGCTCCGAGTATGTGAAATGGGTTCGCAAACAAATCCATTAGTCCGTCCACACAAAGCCGATGGATCGTTGAGCAGCCTCCGGCAGTTTAGCCGAAAGGCTTTGCAGAGCACTGTCGAAACTATGTTGATCAAGTACCGCCTTCCGCTCTCGGGCGCTCAGACGCGCTGCTTCACGTATCACAAAACTGGCATCAGACAGCGGTCTTCCGGTCAGGAGCCGAGTAGCCGATGCCATATCGAGAGCAGAATCCGTAGGTACTTTAGCCAGCAGGAACTCCAGCAGCGCAGTAACTTCCTCGGCTGCAGGCATGCTGACCTCGATAACATGGTCGAAACGCCCACGCCGCAGAATGGCGGGATCGATCATGTCAAGCCGGTTGGTCATACCGATCACCAGTACTTGCTTGGAAGCCGCCTCTGGGATGCGGCGTAAGAACTCAGCCACTTCTTCGACATGGTGCAAACCGGCCGATTGCTGTCGATCCGCCAGAAAAGCTTCCATCTCGTCGATAACAATGGCTGAGGGAGCGGAGTCCGCCGCTTTATCGAACAGTTCGGAAATCTTACGGCTGGTTTCGTGAATGTAAGGACTGCCGACGCTGTTCGGATCAATGAAGAATACCGGCCAGTCGAGAAAGTCCACCAGTTTTTGCACTGCAAACGTCTTGCCGCAACCCGGCGGTCCATGCAGGATGATCGCGGTGGGGAAGTCGATACCTAGGGTGCGATAGCGCTCAGGGTGAAATAGAATGTCGATAACGTGGTCGTTGAAGAAGGTTTCCAGTTCACGCCGACCTGGAAGGCGAAAAACCGTCGGTTCATCAATAATGGTAGGCCGTTCGGTGGATTGAGCCACAACCCGTTGTGCAGTGCCAGAATCTACTGTTGCACCGCTGAACCCATCCGAGCGCACTGCGACTTGTGAATCCGATTCAACCAATCCGGCTGCGGCGACCACCGCTTTGAGCTGTTCTGGGTGCAACCAGCCGGTAAGATTCAGAATCCGTCGCGAGGATAAGGCTGAAATGCCTACACCCCCGGTCAACCAAGTACCCAGTACCAGGCTATCATCTTCTTTAGGTGAGACCGTCCAAGTCGGTAGCAAACGTGAGTAGCGTTCGACAAACAGCGCATCATGCAGGGATACATCCGGCTCGATGGCACGAGTTTCTCTTAAACTAATCGCAAACGACAGCGCATCGTCATGACTGGCGGGTGGATCACAACGATAAACCGGCGCAAGGTACTGATCACGTCTTGCAAGTAAAAAAACATAATAATTATCTGCAAATTCAAAAGATTCAAAAACGGTATCGGGTAACAATCCCGTTTCCACCCAACGCTGTGCAAGTGCATCCGTAGCGACTAAGACTTTCGCATCCTGATCAGTGTGAAAAATTTTCCAGCCTTCACCACCATCAACCCATCGGCCAAGCACGGCTCCATTGGATAACCGAAAACCATGAGGAAACCAGCGAGCCGGTGCCATAGTTCAGCCCCGAATAATATTTGTTATTTCGAGCAGATCAGTTTCAGAACTCATATCCATTTGCAACTGGGCTAATTGTGCGACCACTTGGCGTAATTTTTCGATTTCGTCTCGTTTCATGCACTGCTCACCCATAGCCACTAGATCTTCAAATAGCCGCTGATCACTGAACTGGTATGGCTTAGCAACCATCGATTTGAATTTTCCCACCACAAACCAATCCTGACGCCAAAGCACCGTAAAATTCTTACTGCGCAGGTCGTCGAGATAGTCCTCGAAGTCCCGATCTGGTTTATCAATCGCTCTCCGAGCATTGGCAACTGCGTTATCGAAGGCACGCTCCTCACTGGGTCGAGCATACTGGCGAATATACTCATCGAAGAACTCAACCGTGTTATCCAAGTCAATCCGTCTAATCTCCGACAACCGATCCCGGCGGACTTCGGATAACAGACTGCGTGCCTCCAGCACTTGTTCTCGTGCTTTTAACACTAGCTCGTTATCCTGCCCAGCGGTATCCAGTGATAATACGTTGCCGAGTTGACTGCGGATTCTGTCGAGCTGCGGATGCTCCACCTGTGTGCTAATCTCTTCGAGACGGTGCAGCGTTGTTTGTGCTTCATCCAATATTTCGTCAGCGGCGGAGTTAAAATCAAACTGCCCTTCTTGTCGGGAATAGAAATTGCCAGACCGGAATGAACCGCTGACGCTGGGCACTGACACTTCCAGTTGGATATGCCCAGAATCCAAAACTTCCCAGTCTAGGTACAAGTCATCACCTGCCGGAATAACCCCCTGATCAAAATCCCGACCTAAAATTTTAAACACACCTATCTGTCTATAATCACTAGGCTCGTCACCTTGGCCATTGCCCTCATAAAGCCGGAAATTCAGTGAGCCAGTGCTTCCAGCTTTTAGGGATTCACCCGCTTTCAATTGCATCTGCCCCTGCTTAGGCAGATGATCACCCGCCTGAAGTAACCACAAGACATAAGGTCTGCCGCCAAGTTTGGTTAGCACTTCAATGCCGATGGCATAAGACGCTGGAATGGCATCCACGGTTGCAGCAGTTCGAGTAATGCTGATCTGATCCTGTGCCAATGATATCGGGTGGCCAGACGCATCAAACACGAATACCTTGAACAGATTGTCGCCTAATTTCCCCAGTGGCAGATCGAGCGTAGCGCCATGCGTAAGCGGCAAGCGACCAGAAGTCCAACCAGTGTCTTGGCTATCGATCTGGAATTCTGCGCTCGGAACAGCTTGCCGATCACCGAGCTGCACGGCTACTTTAGCCCGGCTCTCTGGGGTACGAGCGATGTAGTTGAAGTTCAATTCGAGCTGACTACCCGATGCAAGCTTGCCGCGATTACTTTTCCGGCTGCGCTGCTGCGATGACCAATCGATTGACTCGGCAAACAGCGCTGCACCTTCAGCGACGGCGGTCATCGGGTTAACCTCGTTGCTCCCTGGAATGCCGAGTTCGAAAGACACCTTGTCACACAGCGGTTTGTAATTGGTTGGTCCACCGATGAAGACAATACGTTCAAAGTCATGAGCGCTGAGACCGGCCTGCCTCATAGTTTCGTGCGCCGCTTGAATCGACTCGTCGATCTGCTCGGCGATCAATCGATCTAGGGCGCTACGGTCAAGCGGGACATCCAAATAGATCTCTACACCACTCTGGTCGCGCATCCTCACCTCGATCTCGGATAGACCAATGACCGACTGCTCCTTTGCCGATAGCTCGATCTTGGCTTTTTCAGCCGCCCAGACCGCCAATCGTAATAGAGTTTTGTAGTGAGCATTGACCGACAGGTCGTCCGGCAGATCGAAGTTTTCGATCAACCAAGGTTTCACCACATTGTCTAGCAACAGCCGATCAAAATCCCGTCCACCACAGACCGACTTACCACCATGTGCTAGAAGATTGACACGGCCACCACTACTTTCCGCGATAGCCACATCCAGCGTTCCACCACCCAGATCGTAGATCATAAACATGCCATCGGTCTTGCGGCTGCGCATAACCCGCATAACCGCCGCTACCGGTTCCTGCATCAGCGCCACCTTGCCAATCTGTGCCAGCTCAGCGGCCTGAACAGTGGCGTCTTTCTGCATCTGGTTGAACGCCGCTGGTACCGTGATGACCGTGCCGATGTCAGGATCAGTGCGCATACCCTCGGACAGGTAGCCAAACAGAGTCTTGAGGATTTCTGCCGAACATTCCTCCGGCGTTTTGGTCTGTTGCACTGCTGACAGCGTGATCGGGGTGTTCGTCCCCATAAAGCGTTTGAACAGCAGAGCGGCATTACCAGGACTTTGGGGTGCAGAATTATAGGCTCGCTGACCAACATACTTATTGCCCCGGCGGTCGATAAAAATCGCTGATGGGGTCACATCGTGCTGATCCGGACTTTTCCAGATCCTGACCTCATCACCGTCGTAAGAACAGATGGCGCTGTTCGTCGTACCGAGGTCAATGCCGACATAGTGTTTCATGATTACACCTTTTTTAAGATTACAGTTCCTGTCTTGAGCAATCCATCAGGGCCCATGATTATAGGTTCGAGCATTTGCTCAACAACGAGCGTGTCTTGGGGGCCGAACTCGTTAATATTCAATGCTGCTGCAGCCATACCCGGATCAAAGGACTGCCCTTCAACATTGACCAAGCGCAACTCTGCCTTCAGCAATGACTCTTCCAATCTGCGCTGAAACCACCGATACTGGCTAAGGTAACGCCCCTGTTCACCAGCGTCTAACTTGCTTAACAACCGTTCGAATACGCGCGTGAACCGCCAAGATTCTACAGCGATTTCAAGGAGAGAATGGGTCAAGTCCTCGATTCTAGATTGCTCGTGTTCTTGGGTCATGCCTTCAGCTCCGTTTGACGGATAGTAATCTCAATCGTTTTTACTTAAAATATATAAATTTAGCATATTTTATTACACAGAACCTAATTACTAAGATCCGTGAGATCCTCTGTACACGACAATTTTTTATTTATACCTCACGAATCAGTGTTTATGATGAC
>SLSP01000283.1 GCA_007130345.1 Thermoflexales bacterium | reverse complement strand
CAAGCTAGGAAGTCAATCGCTCCGTCTCCCCCTACTTGGGGAAAAGTTTCCTAAACCAAAAACTAAACCAAAAAAACCGCGCATTATGCAATGCGCGGTTTTGTGGCATTTCCCTGTTTGTATATCAAGCTATCGTGGCCAAACTCGGCGCCCGAAGATGAGAGATAGCACAAAGAGTATCAAGAAGATATAGAAGATGATTTTAGCAACTTCCGCTGCTACGCCAGCTATACCACCAAAGCCCAAGAACGCGGCAATCAAAGCGATGACCAGAAATGTTATAACCCACCGAAGCATTATATACCCTCCCTTTTGATTAAATGAACCTCAAGCCTATATTGATTCGATCCAATAGTATCACAAAGAAGCGGGTGTAGCTGCAGACGTAAGTTAGGTTTGATAACGCGCTGCGTTGTCAGAGTTGGTTTTGAGTTGTATGTGGAGGGTAAATTGTAGATCTTCTACGGCTTGGGCTGCCAGGCCAACTCAGGGTTAAGCGCGGCAAACCGCTCATGATAGGCCGCGTTGTGGAACCGTATCGTACCGGAGGTATACAACGCGCACGGATCCGCATCCTCGCTGGCATACTCCAGCGGCGGATCGTCCAATCCGCGATGCCGCCAGCGCTTGTCCAATCCGGTGACAGCCAACAAGAGGAAAGCCACCGACATAATCAGCACCCCAAGGACCGGGCCGAGGACGATGACCATGACAAGCTCATCGCCTATCAGCATCAAAATTGACAAAACTGTTCCCAGGATCAACGAGGGGCCGACAATGGCCTTGCGAATCTTCCGGGTGTTGTCATCTAGCCGGCGCGCATAGTCGGCACATTCCGCACATATCGGCGCGGAGAACTCAATCCGCGTCCATCGCCGCGAACTGCTATCGGTGCTGCTACTCCGCAAGTTGACCTCCCGCTTGGATGTTGGGTGGCGCAATCCACACCACGCGCAGACCTCCGGCCATTGAATATCCAAGTTACTCATTGTGTTCCCCCTCTCTCTCGATCAGAATTGCCCGTGCCGGCGCGCCATCTCCCCCGGCGAGCTTGAGCGGCAAGCAGACCAGGTCATACAGGCCGGGATGAATACCTCGCAGGTCTAGCCCCTCAAGTATGATGACACCCGCTTCCAACAAAACGCGATGCGTGGGGATGCTGGCCTCGAAGGGCGCGATGGAGAGATAATCAATGCCCACGAGGCGCGCACCCCGCGTCACAAGCCACTGTGCCCCCTCCTCTGTCAGCGCGACAAAGTCCTCGCGGAAGTCGCGTGCGCTCTCCCACAAGGTCGAGTTCCGCGTGCGAAAAAGCACGCGCTGTGTGTGCGCGGGGATGTCCAGCGCGCGCAACACCGCAGGCGTGATCTGCGCCGCGTCCGTCTCCACCACCAGCGCAGGCCCCACCAACAAGTTCAAGTCCAGCGTGTCCGCGCCGGTTCCCCCTGGCACAAAATGCGCCGGAGCATCGACGTGAGTTCCTGTGTGCGCGCTCAAATCCAGGCGGCTCACCGTCGCGGCATCGCCCCGCTTCAAATGCGAAACCTGGGTCACGCGCACCGACGCATCGCCGGGCCACACGGGCAACGCCTCGGTAATGGGAAGTGAAACATCATAGATTGTCCTCATCTGCACTCCTCGGATAGCCTAAACGCAGTAGCGCAAAACTAACCCTGTGACAATAAGAGGTCCCCGGTTGATTTCAAGCAAGGACACGGATTTACACGGAAAAACACGGATTTTTTGGGGTTTTATTGTGAAATCTGTGTTCATCCGTGTCCCAGACAGAGTGACTTTTGCGGTATTGCGCCTAAACAGTATCGCGTCATTTCGCATAGTCAATCTGTCATTCAAAGAAAACCAAAAATTTTCCTGTTTTGGCCTTCCCACGCTTTATGACTACGCGAAATCTCTCACTCAAACCGAAACCCGTGCCCTCGCACGGTCACGACAAAATCGCGCTCCGGGGCCAACTCGACTAATCGCTCGCGGAGGCGGTAGACCAACGCATCCACCGCCTGATCGGTCACGCCACCTAGCGCGTCAGGCCAGACCGCGTCGATGACATCCTGGCGCGTGACAACGGCGCCCGCCCCCTCAATAAGCAGCGTCAACAACGTGAACTGCGCCGGCGAGAGCGGCGGGTCGAGTTCCTGGCGGCCCAATCGCACACGCCGGGCCGACGCCTCCACAACCAGCTGATCGGGATACACGATGTCTGCCATATCTTCCAGAGGCAAGGTCGCGTCTCCGGCCACGAAGCCCATCTGAATAGCCAGAGCCAACGACACTTCGTCGCCATCCCGTAAACGGTAAGGCTGCCCCCGCACACGCTCACCATTGACAAACGTGCCATTCTTACTCCCCAGATCGCGCAACAGATAGCCCTCGTCATCCGCTTCCAGACGCGCGTGATACCGCGAGATTTGACGCTCGGCCAGGACAATTTCACAATCCGAGGCCCGCCCCATTGTCACGGTGTCCTTGTCGATAGGCCATCGGGTTCCGGCCAGGGTCCCCTTGTAGATAACCAACAACGGTTGATTTTTTTCTTCGTTCATAAACTCCTTTCTAACCTGTTCTGGCGAAAAAACCTTGACAATCTACCCGCTAAAGGTATCATCATAAGGCTATGGCAAAGTTACTGGAACCCCAAACGGAACTCAAGGAACGCTACCGCATCGCCGGCCCCATCGGGCAGGGGGGGATGGGCGCGGTCTACCGGGCCGAGGATACGCTCTTAACGGGGCGGATTTGCGCGATCAAAGAGATCGCCCCAGACCCGGACGCCGACTCCGACATGCTCAAACAACTCCAAGAGCAGTTCCGGCAAGAAGCCTCGGTGTTAGCTCGACTGGATCATCCTAACTTACCGAAGGTGTCCGACTACTTCAACCAGAACGGACGCGAGTATCTGGTGATGGACTTCGTTCCGGGCTACGATTTGCGTGAAGTCATCGAGCGCGCGCAACAGGAGAACCGGTTCCTGGATGAGGCCCAAGTTCTGGACTGGGCAGATCAGATGAGCAGCGCCCTGTCCTATTTGCACGCCCAAACCCCACCGGTGCTCCACCGCGACATCAAGCCCTCCAATATCAAGGTGACACCTTCGGGGCTGCTGAAGCTGGTAGACTTTGGCCTGGTCAAGCTGCTGACCAGCGACGAGGCCAGAACCGTCACCGTAGTGCAGGGACAGGGCACTGCCGCGTACACGCCCCTGGAGCAATATGGCGGAGATGACGCCCACACAGATACCCGCAGCGACGTGTATGCCCTGGGGGCGACTTTATACCATCTCCTCACCAACCGCCCGCCGATGACCGCGCGCGAGCGATTCCTGCGCCCCCACGCCCTGGCTGCCCCACGCGCTATCAACTCCCGCATCTCGCCCGGCGTGGAACACGCTATCATGATGGCTCTGGCCCTCCACCCCGATCAGCGACCGGCCACCATCACGGCTTTCCAACGCACCCTGCATCAAGCCACCGTCCCCGCGCCCATCGCGCCCTTTCTGCTCACCCGCCAGGAATGGCAGGGCGCCCTCCGCAACAATTTCCCGCTTATCGTGTTACTCGGGCTGCTCGTCACCGTAGCCCTGATTATCACGCCTTAATCTCTTCGGCGCGTTGAAGCTTGCGCCACACTCGGCGTCGCCGGTGCAATTCCACCAGCATCGCCACCAGCAGCGCCGGCACGCCCCCTAGCACCGTAACGCCTCCCAGGTAGAATTCCCGATTTACCATGCTGTGGTGCCAAGCCGGTATCTGCCAGCGCACAATGGCGATCACGATAATATAGCCGCACAAGGCCCCAACTGCGCCTAGCCCCCCCACTCTGAACGCGCTATCGGCTCCCAGCTTCTTCGCGCGCGCCCAGAAGAATCCCAGACCCAACACCAGCGCGGCACCGGATCCTCCCCAAAAGACCATAGCGCTTCCTTGCGGCACCGGCAACTGAATGGGTTCGGGCAACAGAACCACTCTGGGTTCCTCCGGTTCGGGCGTCGGCGTGGTGGGCATCGGCGATGGCGTGGGTTCCGGCGTCGGCGTGACGACCTGGATAATCGGTTCTTGGGATTGATCCTCTGGGATGGTCAACTGGAGGCTGACAGAGGAAAGCGCGGGTTCAGATTGCACGGTAATCACCAGCAGTCCCACGCGATCCAGCGAGACCGAAGCGAAGCCGATACCGTTGAGGGCCTCCGACACGATGGTGCGTTCCGTCCCTTCCTGGGGATACGAGAGCACGAATCGCACGGGGGTGCCGTCGGGCACCGGGTAGCCATTGCGGTCATAAATTTTGCCCGTGCGCAAATTGACGCTGTCCCCTTTATGGATGTCGCCCTGGCTCAACAACTCCCCGTCCTCGTTCACAATCTCCAGCGGGATCACCTGCTCAGGATCGGGCATCGTTTGCAGCGAAACATCGTAACTCAACGCGGGGATGCTCACCGGGGAATTGCCCAAAGCCAACACATCGCGGAACAGCGCGCGCACGGCCACATCCACAAACACCGGGGCCGGAGCATACAGCGCGTAATACAGATCCAGCTTGCTGATTTCGGTACTATCAAGCTCATACGGTGGGCCAAAAGAGAAGACCACAATACGTCCATCCAACAGATCCGCCTGAAGCGCCAAGAAATCCTTCAGCGCCCACGAGATCGGATCGCTGGCATCCAAGCCGGTAGAGGCGAAGATGATCCACTGAGCATTACGCAGCGCGCCCAGCACCACTTGCGTGGTGGGCGTCGTATCGAAGCCGGGCTGCACCACAGCGCTTTCTTCCAGAGCGACGTGCAACTGCTCAAATGTAAACGAGCGCACCGAATTGGGCTGCACGACATCGGTGCCGTCCGGGCCATAGAAGTGCATTAACGCATTCTCCACCGCGTCCGCAGACATCCTGGGGAAAGGCTGGATGCCGGGAATCTCCACAAGATTTTCCTGCGTGAAAATGACTATCGGCTCGCCCTCTTGCGGCGGCGCGGGCAACAAATCCCTAGAAAGGGGCGCGATTAACGTGAGCGCGTTGGACGCAACCCGCGCGCTGATGCTGGTCCCCTCGGCGAACGGCGCTTCTGGCCGAGATTCCAGCACTTGCTCCAGCGTGAGATCGGGATAGCTACGCAGCTTCATGCTGATGACGCGATACACAGCATCATCCACAATCGCCTGGAACGTGGGATCGCTGCGATACTGTGTCGCCAGGAACCGCAGCGCATCGCGGATATTGGAAAAATGCGTGGCCCAGTCACCATCAATGGCGAACCGATCCAGAATTAACAGGTCATTGCCAGCCGCGACGGCATCCTGAGAAACGCGCCGCGCGTTGAACGACACCCGCCGGGGATCGTAATACCGATGCACAGAGGGTGCCCCCAGATTATCAGCGACCATAACGCCGCCCGCTTCACGCCACGCGGCGAACTCATCCAGGTTGATGACCGATTGCAGGGCTTGCGCATCCAGGCTAATGGGCGGCGTGGTCTGGCGGATATTGCCCAAGAAGCCCCGATAGCGAATGTGTGTGACCAGAAAAGCATCGACCACCGCCAGTTCGCCGGGCGTGCCCGCCGCGACTGAGGCGAAGGGCGCCAATTCGATTTGCCGGAGCTGCGATAGCGTGCGCTGCACCGTCGGCACCTCTTCACGCAGCACGCGATCCGTGCTGCCCAGACCGGGCATGTGACGCGGTACCACCTGCATCCGGCCCTCGCCGCCCCGATGCAAGCCCTGAATATAGGCTTTGCCCAACTCTCCCACCCAGAAAGGATCGCTGCCGAAGCTATCCGTCCCCAAATCCGAAGCATCCCCCGGACGGGGCGTATAAAGCACGTCCAGATCCGGCCCCAACAAGAGATTGATGCCCTGAGCGGCCAACTCATTCCCCATCACGCGCCCCGTGATCTCGGCTAAATCGCGCCGCCAGGCTGCCCCCAGCGCCATTGAGGTAGGCAACACTGTGGTCTCGGAGATAAACGCGGTCACAGGAAGACCGGCTGTGTGAGCTTCCACGGCAATCAAGAGGGGGAAATAAGGCCGCACCTGGGCTGCATCCGCTTCGGGGCGCACAACGGGAATCT
>SLSP01000135.1 GCA_007130345.1 Thermoflexales bacterium | reverse complement strand
TCGGCGATGGGGATGTCGGAGTCGGGATCGAGGCCACATTCGATGTAAATACTATTGATGTCACGGTCTATCTGCCTGTCTTCAACGATTGACGGATGAATTATCAAATTCTTGGCTGCTTCATACGTCATATTGTCTAAAGCGCCTTCTCCTAAATTAGCTCGCCCTGTCAATTCTGTCATCATTGCCACAAATGTATTATTCAGCGCTGTAATCCACCCGCCAGGAATATCAGAATAGATAGCATAAAACCTATCACTTATTAACATATCTTGTGCAGCTAGGGGAACAAAGAATGTTTCGTTGAATGACTTGAGCCACAAAGCCCTAGCTGGTTTTTGTGTTCCCAAACTCCACCACAAGCGGCGGCCTTTACAAGTTGGTCTTTTATGATAATTTTGCGTTTCTCCCCACGTTATGTAAGTTAAAGCTCCAGTGCCTTTCAATTCCTCACGGCTTTTATGGCACATAAAGAGCCGATAGCGCAATTGGCTTGAGTCAATCATAATTATCCGGCTTTCTCGTGGGCTTTTGATCGCTGGCTTGAGAAATTCTTGCTCAATCTCACCTTCCCAACCTGCCCCATTGCATACGCGCAATAGGTCAGGGCGTGAACCCGGGCCAAGAGGTTCCAGGTAGAAGAAATCGTTGGCACCAGTCGTGAATCCTCGTTGCACTTCCGCCACATCCCCCAAGCGCACGAGTTTTCCTTGCCCCTTCTCCAAAATCGTGAAGAAAATATCCGGCGCGCGCAGATATTTACCGCCCCACTTATCCCCCACGTACTTCCCACTCGCCTTCAACCCCGCGCCGCCGGAGGCTTCGCTGCCCTCGGCCAGCAATGCCTGGGCCGTGATGGGGAAGACGCGGGCCACCGCGTCGCGTGTGGTCGTCGTCGCCCGCTCAATCTCCAACAGATTGTCAGACAGCACCACGTCCTCAAACGGCTGCTTGAAGGCCACGAACCGATAGGGCGCGGCCGGCGGGGTCTGGCCCGGCGCGTCCGCCACGGTGATGACCGTGTTCACGTCCGCGCTGGTGAAGGAGCGCCGGGCGTGGTTGTCAATGACAAAGTGCAGCGGCACCCGGCGCAGGAGGAACTCTTGCAGCCACGCGCCGTAACCCACGTCCAGCCAGGCGTTGGAGCAGATGAAGACGTGGACGCCGCCGGGGTTGAGCAGGCGCAGGGAGCGCACGTAGAAGTAGGTGTAGAGGTCGGAGCGCCCGCTCGGCTTGCGCCCGCGCCTGAACGTGTCCGCGTCGGCCTGGGATTTGGCGAAGTAGTCGGGGAAGTCCAGCAACGCCATCTGCTGAAGCGCGGCTTTGTAGTCCTTCGGGGCGAGGTGGCCGTAGGGATCGCGGATGTCCTCCTGGCGCACATAGGGCGGATTGCCGATGATGATGTCGAAGCCGCCGGCGTCGAAGAAGATCTCGGCAAATTCGATGCTCCAAACGAAGGGCCGCGCCTCCTGGAGCGCGCGCTTCTGCGCCTGCAACCCGGCGATCTCGGCTTCGAGGGCCTCTCGGCGCGCGGCGGTGGTCGCGGCCAGGTCGAGTTCGCCTTGCTCCGGGCCGAGGGGCAGCAGCGCGCCCTGTTGGGGCTTGGGGGCGAGTAGCTTGCGGATTTCGGCGCGGCGCGCGTCCATCTCCGCATCGAGGATGGCGCGGAAGACGGTCAGTTCCTCCTGCGCAATCGCGCTGTAGTCGTCGCTCTCGTTGTAGTAGAAATCGCGCTTGCGCTGCTTGAGCGCCGTGATCTGGCGTTTGATGGCGGGGGGCAGCGCGGCGTGTCCCTGCACCGGGAAGGGCTTGTCGCCCACGCGCTGCACCAGCGAATCGCCCGTCCGCACCTTGAAGGTCAGGTTGGGCAGGAGCGGCTTAAACGAGAGCTTGTCCGCGTCGGGCATATCCACGAACAGCGAGAGCCACAGGCGCAGGTGATTGATCCACACGGCCCAGCGCTTCACCTCCACGCCGTAGAGCGAGGCGGCGATGATGGCCTTCTTGCGCGCGAAGGGCGTGGGGGCGTGCGCGCGCAGATCGGCGGGCGTGTTGTTGCGGGTGTAGAGATTGTCGAGGGTTTGATCGAGCACCTGCATCATCCCCACCTCAAACGCGCCCGATCCGGCGGCGGGGTCGCAGACGGTCACGCTTTCCAGGCGTTGGATCAACGCGCGCAACTCGGCCGGCGAGAAATCGCCCTGGCGCTGATACTCGTCGTACACCTCGCCGGTGCCGGCCTCGCGGAAGAAGAGATGGTACAGGTCGGCGCGCTGGCACGGCGTGACCTTTTCCAGCCACTTGACCAGGGCCAGACGGCACATCAAATCCACCTCGACGCGGGGAGTGTAGACCGCGCCCTGGTCTTTGTTCGTCAGCCGCTCGAAGATGATGCCCAGGAATTCCGGGTTGAGTTCCAGTTCCTCATCGTACAACTCATTCTCCTCCACCGTGAAGTTGTACTGGAAGAGGAAGTCGAAGAACGCGCCGATGCGGGCGTCGGGAATCCACCGGCCGGCGTCATCCACCTCGCGCTTGCGCTTGAACAACTCGCCGTTGAGATAGGGTGCCATCTGCAAGGCTGCTTGCGTCGCGGCAGAAAAGGGGGCGTGGCCGTAACTCACCTGGCGTCCCGGCGGCGCGTTCAGCGATTCGAAGAACAGCGGCGCCAACCAGTCCCGGTAGAAGCGATCCGCCTCAGAGTCGGCGGCCCGGTATTCGTCCCAATACGCCTGCAAAAAGCGGGGGTTATCGCCCAACCAGCCCTTCTGCTGCACAAAGCCCAGGAAGATCACGCGGATGACAAACAGGAGGGCGAAGTCCTCGCGTTGGGCGGCGCTGACCGCCTCGCCGGCCACGCTCAACGCGATAGCGTCGAAGTGCGGCTTGAACTCCTTGTAGAACTCGTCAGAGACCGCCTCCAACGAGAACGCCTGGAGCAGCGCCTCCATACTGGCGAAACTGGCGCGGCCAATCTGGTTGATGAATGTCTTGTTGGGCGCGTCGGGGGCCACGAAGAAGGTGTAGCGGCGGAAATTGCTGAACTTCCGGCGCGTGCCGTAATAGTGCGCCGTCACCAGCGAGAAGCGGAAGTGGCCGGCGGCATCGTAGAAGGCTATGATCCCGGCGTTGCTGTTCCGCGCTTTGATGAGGGCCTTCGCCAACTCGTATTGCACGCGCTTGCCGGAGCGGGAAGTCAACTCGCGGGTCACGCGCACCGCCGCGACTAATACCGTCTGCGCGTCCGGCAGCTCGATCACGCCCAGAAGTTGGGCCTGGTCGAATGGCTGGTCGGCCTGGAGATAGCCGTCGAGCGACTCCGGCTGCGGGCGAAACGTCGGCGCGGCGGCGCGCAGAAAATCGCGCAGTCCCGTGGGGGTAAACCCCTGGATCAGTCCGTGCAAAGCATCCCGGCGATCAAGCATAGATAACCTCCTGGTGAGATTAGACATCTAGACTTCCGAAGTCTGTGCCCCTAAAAGATACCAAAAAATCGGAAGTTTTAGCGGCGGGAATCCTATTGTTAGTGTGTGCGTGTTAGACGTATCCGCGTATCGGAAGGTCGCGCGTGAAACTTCCGATTTTTTCTCAATAAAAAAACGCCCCCTCCCCATTCAGGGACGGGAGCGTTTGCGTGCTCTCGCGGTACCACCCTGCTTGCCCCAGATGTGGGGCCGCTCGGTCAATGGCGTTGCTAACGCAAAGCTGCACCATTGCGCCGGGATAACGGGCGGCGATGCCCGGCTTGGCTTAGTAGGCTCAATCGCCGTTCAGCCAGCGGCTCCGGAGGGATTTTCGGCGGGGCTGTCGCGTCCGGCTCGCACCGTCCCGGACTCGCTGTGGCTTGGCTGCCGCCTACTCGTCTCCATCAAGGCCATTGCGGAAATTATCGCACAGGCCGGGGGTTTGTCAAGAAAAGTATCTCCTACATGGCTCGACCCGCTCATCCAGATGGTGAGCGGGTCGAGTACTCGGGAGGAGTTTCCGTCGCGGTGGGCTTGTTCGCGTTATGGGATTACAAGCTCGCCAGACGAAGACTACACATATCAGGGGGCGCGGTTATTTATCCACGCCGGTTATGACGACGCCCTGCATAAATACGCGCTGCGCCATAAAGAAGACGATCACCGGCAGCACCGCCGAGATGAGGGCCGAGGCTTGAATCAAGTTGGTGAATTGTGAGTACAGCGTGTTGAACGCCATCAGGCCAACGGTAATGGGGAATTTCTCCGGGTTGCCGGCCAGGTAAATGAGCGGGCCGAAGAAGTCGTTCCATGACCAGAAGAAGTGGAACAGGCCCACAGCGGTGAGCGCGGGCACGGATTGGGGGAGGATGATGGACGTGAAGATGCGGAGCGGGTTGGCTCCATCAATCATCGCGGCTTCGTCCAGCTCGCGGGGCAGGCCGAGGAAGAATTGGCGCAGCAAGAACACGTTAGTGCCCCACGAGAAGAACGCCGGTACAATGAGCGGGAGCCACGTCCCCACCCAGCCGAGTTGCAAGAAGACGAAGTACGTCGGGATCAGCGTCACCGCGCCGGGTAGAATCACGGTGGACATCATCAGCATAAAGAGCACGTTCTTATAGGGGATGCGGAAGCGCGCGAAACCATACGCCACCAGCGAGGCCGACAGCACCGCTCCGAAGGTGGTAATCCCCGCGTACATCAGGGTGTTGCCGAGCAGCCGGGGGAAGTTGATGGTGTTCCAGGCGGTGACAAAGTTACCCCATTGCGGATCGGGTTCCCAAGTGCGATCTAGCTGGCGCCATGACCCTTCCCATTCGATTAGCCCGGCCTCTGGGTTGTCGGTGTCCACAAAAACACTGGTGTTGCGTCCGGGGGTGATCAGCGCCATCTCGCGGATTTCGTCCTCGATGGGCACTAAATAGACGGCGTAACTGCGCCCTTCGTACTCGAATTTGCCTTCTGTGGCCGGCCACCAGGGCGCACCGATCATGGAGAATTGCCCGTCGGTCTTGAGCGCGGTCACGATACCGTAGACCATCGGGATCAGAAACAGGAAGAGGACAAACCATGTCAGGCCGGTAGCCCCTAGGATTTGAAGGCCATCGCGCAGCTTGCGCGGCATGACTTTACCTGGTTGTTGGGCCATCTCAGACCTCCTCTGTGGCGTAGTACACCCAGTACTTGGCTGTGCCGAAGAGCACGATGGTCAAGACCAGGGCGACAATGAACATCAGCCAGGCCAGGGTCGCGCCGTAGCCCATATTGAAGAAGGAGAAGGCCTGGCGGTAGAAGTATACCATGTAGAAGCGCGTCATCCCTTCGGGGAAGCCGGTACCCTGGTTGAGCACGAACGGCGCCAGGAAATACTGTAAGGAGCCGATCACGCCGAGCACCAGTTGGTAGAAAATCACCGAGGTGATCATCGGCAGGGTAATTCTGAACAGGCGTTGTATCCAGTTCGCGCCATCGATTTCTGCTGCTTCGTAGATTTCCGTGGGCACGCCCTGCAATCCGGCCAGGAAGATGATCATCGCGTTGCCGACGCCCCACAGTCCGAACATTGTGTAAGCGTAATATACCAGTTTGGGATCGGCCAGCCAGCGTAGCCCTTGTGTGCCAACCGCCTGGATGCCGGTAAAGCGTTCTATCAGGATGTTGATCCAGCCGGTCTGCTCGTTCAACACGCCATTCCAGATCAGCACGGTTGCTACCAGGGGGATCATTGTGGGCATATAGAACAGCGTGCGGTAGACGTTCTTGCCGATCACGTTTTTAGAATTAAGGAGAATGGCAAGGAAGAGCGAGAAACTCAGGCTGATGGGCAACGAAATGGCGGCGAAGTGCAGGGTGCGCACAAACGAAAGCCGCACTTCGGGATCGTGGAACAGCGCGCGCTGCCAGTTTTGGAACCCTATAAACTGTGCCTGGTCGGGCACCGCCGGGTTATAGCGCATCAGTGAGAAGCCAAACGAAGCGATCATTGGCAGCAGGTAAAACAACACAAAGCCGATCATCCACGGGCTGAGGAAAGCCAGCCCTACCAGCGCTTCCTTCTTCTGCTTCTTCGTCATTGGCCCGCGGGGGGGCTTGTGAGACTTTTTAAGATGTAGTCTTTCTAACAT
>SLSP01000048.1 GCA_007130345.1 Thermoflexales bacterium | reverse complement strand
CGCGGGTTTCTCTGTGTTCTCCGTGTCTCTGTGGTGAATTTTTAGCGTGCGTTTAGTATAGTGGGATGGCTTGGTTTATTGTGAGACAGCGAGGTGGGATATGCAACGATTAGGTTTGTTCATTGCCGTAGTTCTGGTGCTGGCGGCTCTGGTTGGCGTCTGGGCTTTGGGCGCGGGGATGGAGCACCGCATCATCCCCGGCGTCTGGGTGTGGGATGTAGCAGTGGGCGGGATGGAGCCGGAGGCTGCGCGCCCGTATCTGGAGACGGGCCTGGGCCTGCGCCATCCGAACATCGTGCTGGTGGGGCCAGAAGGGCAGCGATGGGCCTTCTCTCCGGCGGATTTGGGGATGGCAGTAGATACCGAGGCGACGTTGGCGCGGGCCTTCGCGCCGGGGCGTGCGGAAGAAATGACTCAGGCGTGGCGCGAGCGGATCGACATCTTGTTGGAGGGGCGGCGACTGTCCCCGGTACTCACCTGGAATCCGCAACCGGCGCATGTGCGCCTCAGCGCCATCGCCGCCGAGATCGACCGCGCGGCGGTGGATGCTGGCGTGACGTTGCGCGGCGCAGAACTGCGGCTGGATGCCGGCGGCCTCGGGCGCCGGGTCGAGGTGACGGAGACCCTGGAGCTTCTGCTGCCCGCGCTGCACGCCCTGGAACCGATAGAGCGCGCCCTGGTCATCACGGAATTGCCGCCGCGCGTGACCGATGAAGCGGCCAGCCAGGCGCTCGGCACCGCCGAGGCGATCTTGTCCCGCCCTCTGCAACTGCTCGTGTCCGATCCCCGTGAAGGCGATCCCGGCCCGTGGACGCTTTCGCCAGAAGTCATGGCCGGGATGCTCCGCATCCGCGTGGCGGAGGAGCAGATTCTGGTGGCGTTGGATGAAGCGGCTTTGGCGGATACCCTCGGCCCGCTGGCGATGGCTCTGTACCGCGAACCGCAGAACGCGGCGTTTGAGTTCGACCCGGATACAATGACCCTCTCGCCCATCCGGCCAAGCGTGGTGGGGCGCGAGGTGGATGTGGCCGCGTCCATTGAACGCATCAACACGCGCCTCCAGACCGGCGAGCACTTTGTGCCGCTGGTCACGCGCGAGACGTTACCGGAGTTACTGGATACCGTTTCTGCCGAGGATTTGGGTATCCGTGAAGTGATTGCCGTAGGCGAATCCTACTTTACCGGCTCGTCCTCGGCGCGAGACCGCAACATCCGCCTGGGCGCGTCCAAGTTCGATGGGGTGCTCATCGCGCCGGGCGAGACCTTCTCCTTCAATGAGCATCTGGGCGAGGTGTCGCCGGACGCGGGTTACGATCAGTCCTTTGTCATCATCGGCAATCGCACGGTGCAGGGCGTGGGCGGGGGCATCTGTCAGGTCTCCACGACGGCCTTCCGCGCGGCTTTCTATGCTGGATACCCGATTGTGGAGCGGTGGCCGCACGCCTATCGGGTGGGATTCTACGAACTGGGGGGCTTTGGCCCCGGCTTCGACGCGACGATTTACTCGCCAATAGTGGATTTTCGCTTCGTCAATGATACGGAACACTACCTGTTGATCCAAACCGAGGTGGACGCGGCGCGCGCGCGGACGCGGTTTATCTTCTACAGCACCGACACGGACCGCGAGGTCGAGCAGATCGGGCCAACGTGGGGCGAGCGCATCCCGCCGGGGCCGCCGGTGTACGAGTACAATCCCGATCTGGCGGCGGGCGCGCTGGTGCAGGTGGAGAATCCAGTGCAGGGCCTCAACGCGCGGTTGGGGCGCATCGTGCGCGACGCCGAGGGGCAGATACTCCACGAGGACACCTTCATCAGCAACTTCGTTCCCTGGCCGGCGCGGTATCAATATGGGCCGGGCTTTGTCCCGCCCCCGAATGCGGAGGTCATCACGCCGGAGCCGTAACGCGGGTGTTTCTCACAAAGAACCGGCCTGGGGGATTTCCCCAGGCCGGTTTATCGTGAGTGGCTGATGGATTTTTAGAGGCCTTGCAGCGCGCTGAAAAGTATACCCGCTACAATCAGAGCAGACCAAACCGTCATAATGGTCTGTAAATTATGCTCGTCTTTGCATTGCCATCCCCAGACGAATGCGTATATCGCGCAGATAAGGCCGAGTATGCCTTTGCCAACGCCTTCGGCGGGGAAGCACCAGAGACCCCACGCGGTCGTCGAGTATGGACAAGAGACTTGAGGAGGCGTCCTTCCTCAAGTCCCAAAACTTTTGCCAAATACTCAACTCACATCAAAATCGGGATACTCGATGTCGGGGGCCGCGCCTTCAGTTTCCTTGACCCACGCCTCCAATTCGAAGGTGACTTTCTGGAGAAAGCTGTTGGGCGGGAGGTTGCCCTGAGCGTATTCCATATCGGTGATGGTGACTTTGACGCGCAGCGCGGTGGTTTCCAGCATCACTTCCAGCCCCGGCTTGAGTTCCACCAGATCGCCTTTTGGCTCTAGCTTGGCGCGCAGGTCGGGGTCGTTGTAGGCGTATTCCGAAGCCATCACGGTGGTGATGGTGCGGATGTCGCTCTTGTCGAAGAGCCACGCCTCGAACGCCGTGACCTTCTTGGGATCGCCCGCGCCGAGCGTTTCCGAGATCCCCACCCCGCACTCGCCCAGGAAATCCGGACCGACTTCAATGCTGAAGGAGGGGTCGAAGTAGTCATCGCCTAACACATAGGGCGTGTTGAAGGACTTGACGGGAGGTTCGCCGACATCTACCAGGCCCACATCGCCTGGTGCCGCGCCGGGACGCGCGGACGTGACCGCCTTGCCGGTATCCGGCGTCGCCTTTTTCCCTGGGCCGAACATAAACCAGACAACCGCGCCTATACCCAGTGCCAGGAGGGCTAATACAAAAACGATAAGGAATACGGATGTGCCTCTTGTGACCGGTTCTCCATCAACGGGAGTGAGGGGAGCTTCACGAACTTCTCGAATGATGTTGGGGAGATTCGCGCGGAGGATTTCTAGGGCTTCGGCGTCAATGTGATGTCCTCCGGGATTGAGGGCCTGACTTCTGGAGGCGATAATGGCATCCTCAATGTGGGTGTTCAGCGTATCCTCATCCCTGACCCACGGCCAGTCTCTTGCCAGCTTGTAGTCGTCATCTTGACCAAAGAGCCGCAAGTAGGCCGCCCGCGTATCTCCCGTCATGCGATAATCTTCCGCCACATCCGAGAGGTAATACGCGCGGAAATCCGCGCGCATGTGGGCGGGCGAAGCGTTAGACCACTGCACGGGGAACAGGCCGTAGCCGAGCAGGAACCAGCCGATGATCAGGCCAATGAGGAATCCGCCGCCCAGGGTGATGAGAAACTGGTATTGATCCCAGATGGGCTGGAATTTTACCATCACTTGCGCGAAGGCGGTGACAACTTTGGCTAAAACAGTGTTGATGATATTGGAAATGGCTTTCATAGATAGCTCCCTTGATTAGGATGGGGGTCGTTTGTATAAAAGAGTACCACGAATTTGCTATATTTGCAAGCGCCATCTTGGGCGCGATGCCGGGCTGATGGGGCTACCCCGTTACGCTTCGACGAGCGCGATTTCTTCTTCAGTCAGCCCATACAACTGATACACAATCTGGTCGATGATGCGCTCCGTGGCGGCGATGCGCTGCACCAGCGCGGCGTACTCCGGCGCGTGGTCGCGGTAGACCGCGATCAGGTCGCTGAGACGGGGAACGCGGCCCGCCAGCTTCTTGACGAAGGCTTTGTAGGCGTCCTCTGACCAGGCCAGGCTCTCTTCGAGACTATGAGTTGTGTAGCTGTCCTCCTCGACATAGGGGCGGCAAGCGGCAGCTTTCCACAAGGTGCGCCCCTGCTTACCCTTCTGCAATTTGGCGAAGGTGTCCGCGTCCGTAACGCCTTCGAGGTCGAGGGTAAAAGTGGCGACGCGCTGCTGCTTCTGGCGGTTGAGCGCGATCATCCGCTCGGCGAGATGAGCGAGGAGGTCGTGGATAACGTCGGAGGGCTGCTCGATGACGTCAAACGTCCAACGTGAACCGTCAAGGGCGGCTTCGTAGCGGGCGAGGGCCTGAGCAACCAGGGCATCGCGCTCTTCGGCGGGGGTGGTGAAGTCGATGCGGCGGATGGGGAGTTGAAGAATCTTGAAGCCTCCAACTTCCATCAATAGGCCAAATTTTTTAACAAACCAATAATTTGCGAGTCTAGAATTAAAGATCGTGAGAACAAATTTGAGATCATAGGCAGTCTCGCGGTGAAGTATGTAATTTGATAGCGAATGACGATTATACAATCCTTGATCGTCAAAAGCCCCTATCAATTGACGCGGTAGCTTCTTCCTAAGTCGATGAAACAGTATCTTGGGTCTTTCGAAATACTTCTGTTCTCTAGCACACCATAGCCATTTGCCATAATGCAGGTATCGTCCTTCCCAAGTCACCGAGTAACGATGTACAGCATCGCTACTTTCAAGAGCAGGTTTCCACCCATCAGCTATTTTTACATTCGAGAAATGAGGGTCATTCTCCGCATCAGCGCGTGTTTTGTAGGGGATGATGCCCTGAGAGTATTCCCCCAATTCTCCCAGTGTAACGCTTACCTGTTCCATCTTCTGCATAATCACAACTTCTTCCGCAGAAGCCATAATGTTGAATAGATGTTCAGCATCTTTTATCCAGAGACTTTGTGGAATCAGAAAGTGCGTTGTTAATTTTCCAGGAGCCTCTGCTTCGTAAACCTCTATCATATTATCCATTCGAGACTTCAGACACTCTTGCTTTTGCAAGATGATCATTATGGTATCTACTACAGCCTCTTGAAACACACCCACCGGTTCCAGGTTAACGATCTTTTGCACGATTGCTCTTTCCAGCACAAATTCACGGATCTGTTTGCCATAGTAATTAGTAAGCCAGGCGTTAGGGATGATCAGCCCGATCCTTCCCGCGTTGCTGGCAAGTTCCAGACCTATTTCTGTGAAAAAAATATAGGTTTCCGGTTTACCGAGTGTGTACACACGCTCACTCTTGAGATAGTCCACATCTTGAGGATGAAGCTCTGCCCCATACGGCGGATTCCCGATCACCGCGTCAAACCCCTGCGCCTCCTCTGGCAAAGGGACTCCCGCCCTATCGAAGAAAATCTCCGGGAAGGTCAGTTCCCAATGCAAAAATAGGCGCTCGGCGGCGATGGCTTGAGCGGATTGCACTGCTGACAGGGCATTAAGCTCCTCCGGTTCGCCGATGGCGCGCAAGGCGGCTTTGTACGCTTCCTCGCTGTAGGTATTGCCAAAGTGCGCGCTGGTGTGGAGGTCAGCTATGGTCTGGAACGGGGCTTTGAGACGCTCGACGCGGGTGTGGGCAGCTTCTTTGGCGCGCACGGCTTCGTAATCGGCACTCTCGGCGTCCATAATGGCGAAGAGTTCACGCAGCATTTCCGGCAGGCGGCGGTGGAATTCGCCCGCAAAGAGGCCCAGACCCAACTGCTCCGCGCCGTTCGCGGCTTCTTTTTCGCGCTGGCGCAGGGCCTTTTTGCTCAACAGCACTGTGGGCTGCTCCTCCAAGTCGGCGATCTGCGCACCGACCAAGGAATCGCCGCATTTGAGGTGGTGATCCAGGAAGCCCAGGGGCTTGTCGGCGGCGAAGGTGGTGAGCCACAAGCTGAGTTTGGCGAGTTCGACGGCCAGCGGGTTCTTGTCCACGCCATAGATGCAGCGCTCGACGACGCGCCGCCGCCAGTGATTGAGGTCGCTTTCTGCCGCGCCCTCGGCGTCGTCCGCCTCCACATGGGGATCGGTGGCGAGGACGCGGGCCAGGTAGTCGGTGGCTTCGACCAGGAAGTGCCCGCTGCCCATCGCGGGATCGAGGACCTTGAGGTTGAGCACCGCATCCACCAGATTTTGGTCAGTGAGGGACGCGCCATTCTCGCCGCGCCATTTTTCCACCAGCGGGCCGAGGGTCTGCTCGACGATGTAAGCGACGATGTACTGCGGCGTATAATAGGAGCCGGTGGCTTTGCGCTCGCCCTTGTCAGTTTCCAGGTAGACTTCGCCGGGTTGACGGCGCGCGGTGATTTTCACACTTTTGGGGGACTCGGCTTCGGGCATCCACAGCTCGCCGTTGCCATT
>SLSP01000208.1 GCA_007130345.1 Thermoflexales bacterium | reverse complement strand
TTGCTTTGGTCAGGCTGTAAACCAAAGGCGCGGAGATGGCAATAGCCAGGAGGAGGATAGCCTCATTCCGACGACGGCGTATTAATGCTCCGATGCCCCACAAGGAGACTATGGCTGGTGGCGAGAAGAAGAAAAATCCCTTGCCCGAACTGAAAAAGAATCCGTATAACGTGAGCAAAGGCGTCGCGTTTCTGGTTCTTCCCACAGCCGATGCTAACGGATCGCCGCCAGTATAGCCGGTTTCCAGAGGATGGCTGAAGCGCGTGATGTTAAATATCGCCAATGTCACGACAATCAACATAAACGGCAAGCCGCCGGATACTAGCGTGCGAATTGCCCATTGTTGGCGCGCGCGCCAGTCGCCTTGCTGCCAGCCGATCAGCATCAAGTACAGAGCGAACGCGGGCAGCGCAAAGGCCATCACGTATTTATTCGTGATCCCCAATCCCAGAGCCATCCCAACCAGCACCATCCATCCCCATTGTTCTGTGTACGTGTAACGGCAGATGGCCCACGCGCCTAGCACTAGCCAGAAGGTCAAAGGGGTGTCGGCAAAGAAGGTGCGAGAATAAGGCCAGGCCATCGTCGCCAATCCGTAGGCGAGTGCGATAAACAGTGAGGTGCGCCGCCGATACCCGAGATCGCGCCCCATCAGATAGAGCAGCGTCGTGGTCAGAGCATGGATCAGGCTATTGGTCAATACCACAAAAAACCGTGTGAAGTAGCTTGTGAAAGGCGGTGAGAATGCTTGAGATACCCACATCCCCACGAGATAAAAGGGCATAGCCAAGATCGAGTGCAATGGGCCGGTGATCCCATAATACCCGGCCCGCGTGAGACGCGCGGAGCGTAAGGAGTCCCCGGCGATTTCTGGAGGTAGGAGCCGGAAAGTCCCACGCTCGACCAGAGCCTCGGTCGTCTGATAGGCCGTTTCACCATCGGTGGTCTGGATATGCCCGCTGCTGGTCAACAGAAAAAAACAGGTTAATGCACAAAATAATGCCAGCGCAACGCGGGTATCGAGTCGTTGGCGCGACTGCGTTGTATTCATAACGTGATATTCCTCAGCGGGTCTCATAGGATACTATGATTTTATCATCGACGCCTTGCCCATCCTTGATAACGGGCCATCGCTCCAGGGTATCCAGCCAGTACCCGCCGATATGTATTGTATAATTTTCCCCACGAACATCCTCCGGGATGGTCAGATGATGCCTCTGCACGATTATATCATAAGTTCGCCACTGCTCGATGGGGAAGCCGAGGCCGTCCCCCACCGCGACGCCGGTTCCCTCTGGGCCGACGAGGTGCGCCAGCAGCGAGAGTGGGCGTCCGGGTATCTCGCGGACGCGCCAATGCGCTTCGAGGACGATGGCCGCGTCCCCGGTATTCAGCGTGTAGCCGAGGAAGTCCAGCGGGCCCTCGACCGCGACTTGGGGCAGCCGGGTTTCAGGTTGCGGCGCGGCCCCTGGTAGCCGGTAGAGCGCGTACTCTGGGTTGCCTTCGGCGGAGCGCAAGACCAGCTCCACGGTCGCGGCGGGCGGCGCGATCTCCTCGGCGCGGGCGAGCCGCACACCGGGCAGCCCTCCCGCCGGGTAGACGGATGCCTGCGCGCAATCGAGCCACAGCACGCGCAGGTCGGGCAAGGCGAGTTGCGCGCGCAACCGCTCCGCCGAGAAGGGCGCATCCCCGCAGCGGACGCCCCACGCGGGCGGCGTGGTCGCCTCGACCTCGTAGACGAAGAGCGCGTGGCCCAGTTGCGCCGTCGGACGGCGCGCGCGGAACCAGGCGTAGGTGTTCACGTCGGTGTAGGGGCCTTGCAGCACCGTCGCGCCGATGGCGTAGACGCCGGGCGCGGGTCGCCAGGGCGTGAACTCGACCGCGCGTGGGTCGGGCGGCAGGAAATCCGCCGCAATGCCGTAGACTTGGGGCCGCGCCGGGCTGTAATGGGCGTAGTATACACGCTCGACGGCGTGCTCCGTCATCCAGTCCTGCAACTGCCAGAGATTCTGGCCCCAATCCAGGTTAGAATCGACGAGATGGCGATACCCGTTCTCCGGCCCACCGGCGAAGACGTTGAAGAAGGCCAGGTAGTCCGGCGCGATGGCGAGCGTGGAGAGGAGGAGCCAGGCAACTATTGCGTATTGCGTATTGCGTATTAGGGGCCGCACACGATTGGGTTGGAAGATTGCTGTGCTTATGCCGATGTACAAAAATGGCAATAGCGGGAGCAGGTGGCGATAGCCGATGTTGACGGAGCTAAAGAGGCTGGAGGCGGCGTAGAGGATGGGGAAGATGAAGAGCGTCAAGTGTGAAACGTCAAACGTCAAATGCTTGGGATGTAATACGCAATACGCAATACGCAACACGGCATACGCAATACTCAATAAAATGGGTACCGGCGTCTTGAGCAGAAACGCGACCGGGAAATACCACCACCACCCGTGCGAACCGACGCGCCCCAGGGCGAAGGTGGCGTGGCCGAGTTCGTAGTGTTCGTGCAGCGAGCGGAAGATGCGGACGTGCGTCGCGGCGGGCAGCGGCAGGGGGAAGCCGCTCACGCGCCCCACCTCGAAGCCGTACCCGGCCCAGAGGACGAGGGCGGCGGTGCCGAAGATGAGGGTGCAAGAGCGGAAAACGTGAAACGTCAAACGTGAAATGTCAATGGTATTGCGTGTTGCGTGTTGCGTGTTCAGTTCTGCAAGGAGGAGCAACAAGCCGACGACGGGTACGAGCATCAAGGCCGAGACCTTCGTTAACTGCGCCAGTCCTAACAGCGCCCCCACTAATACCAATCGCCGCCAATCCCCCGCTCGCGGTTTGCCATTTGCGGTTTGCCATCTGCCATTTAGCACATATAACGTCGCCACCATCAACAGCACCGCCGCGATATCCGTTGTCACGAGTGTTCCGTGGGCGATGATGTTGGGGTCGAAGGCGAGGAGCGCCAGCGCGAATAGGCCCGCGCGCGCGTCGCTCAGGTCTTTCGACCAGCGGCAGACCAACGCGCCGAGCAGCACCGTCAGCAGCAGGATGGGCAGGCGGCTTGCCAGCGCCAGCCGCGCGGGATGCGGGTATTGCCAGACGACGGCATCCGTGACGGCGGAGAGGCTGGCGATCTCCCATCCGTCAATGGCGCGGGGATCGGGCAAATCAGGTTGGAGGAGCAACGGCCACGCGGCCCACACATTCGCCAGCGGCGGATGGATATGCACCGGCTGCAAGCGCAGATCGCCGGTGCGTAGGGTCGTGTAGCCCGTCGCCAGGTGCGGCCCCTCGTCAAACGTGATGGAGGCGTGGCGGATGTGCGCCATCCCCTGGGCGAAGATCGCCAGGAGTAGGAGCAGCGCCAGCGCGCGGGCCAGCCGGGAATTTAACGCAAAGCCGCAAAGATGCAAAGCCGCAAAGTTTTTAGTCAGCATTAGTTGCCATTTGCCATTGAATAGCTACCGCGTGACCTCGATGGGCGTCAGTTCGACGTGCTGCGCGTCGGTGTCCGTGAGGATAACCGCGTCGTCGGCGTCGGTCAACCCCAGGATGAGGCGGTATATTCCCGGCGGCGTCACCGGATTGAGGTTCACGTCGAAGTGCGCCTCGATGAGGTCGCCCGCTTCCCACTGCGCTGGCGGGTCAAGGTGGAAGACGCTGGGAAAGCGCGGCAGATTCCCGCCCCAAACGCCGCCTGCCTCATCCACCAGATGCACGAACGGCGCGAAGTCCGGTGCCGGCGCGTCCCCCGCCACGCGCCAATAGGTGACGACGCGAATCCAGTGGCTTGGCGGATGATAGCGGTTATCCGTCGGCGGGATGCGCGTGGCATCGACGTGGTAGCCCGTCAGCGCCAGCCCGTTCTCGAAGCGCGCCTCCAGCGGCGTGGCGCGTTCCGGCAGCGCGCTATGCCGCCAATTCAGGTTATAGCCCAAAATCGCAATCTGCCCCCGGTTGGGATGCGCCTCCGTGATCAGGGGATAGCGCGCCCCGGCCACTTCGCGCAGGCGGTGATGCGGGGCCATTGCTCCATCGTGATGCAGCACCAGCCACATCGCGCCATAGCCCCGCGCCTGGAAGCCGTCGTAATAAGCGTCGGGATCGTAAGGCTGTCCCTGGAAGCGTTCCACCCGCGCCGCGCCGGTGTAATAGCGCAGCAGTCCCCGGTCGGCGTAATGCGCGAATACCGTGATCACATCATCGGCCTGAGCGTGGCGCTCCAGGAACTCCGCTGCCCCGCGCCAATCAGCCCGCTGGTAGACGGGATCGGTGAGGTTGCGGACATTGGCCCATCCCGCCACGCCCACCATTAGCGCCAGGCAGCCCCACGCCAGGGGCCGCCACCAGCGGCGGCAGATCTCGATGGTGAGGGCCAGGATGATAATGAAGAAGGGATAGATAGCGCTCAGGTATTTGGGCGAAAAGACGGGCACGTAAAACGACAGGGGATAGTAGATGGCCGGCGGCAGAAACAGCAGCCCGCTGACCCAGAGACCGCGCCGCCAATCCCGTCGCCACGCCGCGAAGAGGCCGAGGGCCAGCAACGCAGCCAGCGGCCATAGCAGGCGGCTGATGGGGACCACGTACAGGCGGGATGAGCGCAGCGCGAACTCACTGGCGAACTCTTGGAGCATGTGTTCCAGCGTGACGAAGCCCTTGCTGATATCCTGTTGCTGGAAACTCGGCAGGACGCGCAACGCGAACCGGAGCACCGGCAGATAAGGCAACGTTACCAGCGCCATCGTGATGAGGTAAGCGCGCAGGCGACGTGGCGCGTGCCAGGTCGTGATCAGCGTGATGAGGCCCTGCGCGGCGATAGCGAACGCGCCGAAGAAGTGGCTATAAGCCAGCAAGTTCAGCGTCACGCCATAGCCGAGCCACACGGGCCAGCGGTTGGCCCGCAGTGCCTTGATCAAGAGCAACGTGGACAGGGAGGCCAGCAGCATGTGCAGCGCGTACATCTTCGCCTCTTGCCCGAACCAGATCGCAAACGGCGAGATTGCCAGCAGCAAGCCCGCCCATCCCGCCACGCGCTCGTCGAACCACGTCCGCGCCAGCCGCCAGGTCGCGGCGACGGCGAGCACGGAGCAGAGCGTCGAGAAATAGCGCAGCGCGAAGTCGCTCGGCCCGGTCAACTGCCGCCAGAACCACAGGAGCAGGAAGTAGAGTGGCCCGTTGTGATGCGGCCCGATAATCACGCGCACAGTATCCCAGAAAGGTCGCTCGATGAAATAGAAGGTATGAATCTCGTCAATCCAGAACGATTGCCAATCCAGCGAGAAGGTGCGCAGCAGGTGGGCCAAAGCGATAATAAAGAGCGGGATGAGGATTTTGGACTGTGGCTTGTGGATTTTGGAAAGCCGATGAAACGTTTGGGTCATACGTCAGATCTCCTGTGAGTAGGACCAACTTGAAGTTGCCGCCGCCGCCACGTTGCGACGCAATCCGTGCTGAAGGCCACGACCGCCAGCGCCGCCAGCCCCAATCCCCAACCGAGCGGGGCCGAGAAGTAGCGCATCTCTACGATGTGCTCGCCGGGCGGGATGATGACGCCCCGGAAGACGCCGTTGGCCGTGTAGAGCGGGGTCGGTTGCCCGTTGAGCGTCGCCCGCCAGCCGGGATAGGCGATGTCCGAGAGCACCAGCAGCGCGGTTTCATCAGTGCGCGCCGCGAAGCGCGCCCGGTTCGGGCCGTAGGCCAGCACTTCGAGCGTGCCCGCGCCCTCCCCGCGCAAAGCCGGGCCGTTCTCGATGGTCGCCACACGTCCCGGCGCAAAGTCTGGCGCGAAGACGATCTCCCGCGCCGCGTCAATCCCGGCGACCGGCACAGTCTCGTACACCAGCCAGACGCGGTTCATCGCGTTGGTGTTGAGGTGGATGTCGATGAGCGGCGCGTCGAAGAAGATCGGCCAGATGCCGTCGCCGCCGGGTTGCGCGCCCTTGGGCGTGACGATGTACTTCGCGCCGAAAATCTGGTACGATGGCGCGCCCTTGTGCGGCACGCCCCAGTAGAATTGCATGTACGAGACCAACTCCATCGGATTGCCGGAGCCTTGGGGCGACTCGAAGCCGGCCGCTTGCACCGCCGGGGGCGACCACAAGCCGCGCGCGGCCCCATC
>SLSP01000169.1 GCA_007130345.1 Thermoflexales bacterium | reverse complement strand
GCGCAACTGGCCATGAGCTACGGCAATCCGCGCTTCGGGCACCATATCCGCCAGCTCACGGGCCGTCTGATCAATCGTCTGCACCTCGTTGTGGAGAAAATACACCTGACCGCCGCGTTTGAGCTCGCGCTGGCAGGCTTCGCGGATCAACGGCTTATTCCACTGGCCGACAAAGGTTTTCACCGCCAGGCGCCCAGCAGGCGGGGTAATAATAATCGACAAATCCCGCAAACTGGCCAGGGCCATATTCAGAGTGCGTGGAATCGGGGTTGCGGTGAGAGTGAGCATATCCACCTCAGCGCGCAGGGCTTTCAGCCGTTCTTTTTGTCGCACCCCAAAGCGATGTTCTTCATCGATGATCACCAAGCCCAAGTGCTGAAATTGTACATCGGTTTGCAGCAATTTATGGGTGCCGATGAGGATATCCACCTTGCCCTCGGCCAGTCCCGTCAGTGCGACTTGCTGTTGCTTGGCACTGCGAAACCGCGACAGCAGTTCAATCCGCACCGGCCAATCAGCAAAGCGATCAAGAAAGTTCTGATAATGTTGTTGCGCCAGCAGGGTAGTCGGTACTAACACCGCCACTTGTGAACCACCCTGCACGGCGACAAACGCCGCCCGCATGGCGACTTCGGTTTTACCAAAGCCGACATCGCCACACACCACCCGATCCATCGGCTTATCACTGCGCATATCGGCCAGCACCGCCGCAATGGCCGCCGCCTGATCCGGGGTTTCTTCAAAGGGAAACGCGGCAGCGAAGGCCGCATAGTCGGTTTCTGCAAGGCCAAACGCATGACCGGGACGCGCTTGGCGTCGGGCGTACAGCTCCAATAACTCGGCGGCGGCGTCGCGAATTTTCTCAGCGGCTTTACGCCGGGCTTTATCCCATTGGTCAGAACCGAGCTTATGCAGGGGTGCGACTTCGGGAGAGGCCCCAGCGTAGCGACTGAGTTTGTGCAAGGCGGCGACCGGCACATACAGCTTATCGGAACCGGCATACTCCAGCACGGCGTACTCGGCATCGAATCCTGCGATATTCATCCGCTGTAGCCCGGCATAACGCGCCACGCCGTGGTCTTCATGCACTACCGGAGCGCCGATGGTCAGCGAGGCCAGATCGCGGACAATGCGCTCAGCATCACGGCTGACGCGCCGTCGTCGCCGTTGCGGCACCCATTCGCCAAACAACTGCGATTCCGCAATCACCGCCAGCGGGGGGTGATCGAGCACCATGCCTTGTTCCAGGGGAGCAATGCACAACATCAACGGTTCCGAGGCGTTTAAAAAATCCTCCCAACGGGTGGCGACTGGCGGGCGTAATTGATACCGCTGTAAGGTGTCTGACAGCAGCTCACGGCGACCGGCTGATTCCACAGTCAATAACACTCGCCCTGGGAAAGTGTCCACAAAGGCGCGCAAAGCGGCTGCCGGATCTTCAGCCCGGGGGTTAAACGCCAGGCTTGGCGGCGGCATGGGCGGCGGGTCGGCAGCGTCAATCATCACTCGCAGATGCGCTGCCAGTGCCGAGTGTACCGTAGGCTGATCGAGAAATAATTCAGCAGGCGGCAGCAGTGGACGTTCAATATCGTGGCGGCGGCTGTCATAGCGATCTTCGATCTGCACCCAAAATTGCTCAATGGCCTCGGTGACGCCGGGCAGTTGCACGACCAGGGTTGCGGGCGGCAAATAATCAAACAAGGTCGCGGTTTGGGCAAAAAACAGCGGTAAATAATACTCGATGCCCCCGGGTGCATGGCCGTCACTGACTTCTTGATAAATCACACTGCGGCTGGTGTCGCCGCTGAATAGACTGCGATAACGTTGACGAAACTGGGTAATCGCCTGCTGTGATAGCGGAAATTCACGCGCGGGCAGCAATTCAATCTGGTCGGTTTTATCCCGGGTGCGCTGGGTTTCAGGGTCAAAGCTGCGGATGGAGTCGATGTCATCATCGAATAAATCAATCCGATAAGGGTGCTCGGCACCGCTAGGGAATAGATCAATCAGTGAACCGCGCACGGCAAATTCACCGTGCTCCATCACTTGGGCCACCGCATTATACCCAGCGGCTTCCAGACGCAGACGAAACCCCTCACGATCCAGGCGCTCACCCACCGCCAGCAGCAGGGCATGACGATCCAGATAATCGCGGGGAGCCAGCCGCTGCAACAGGGTCGCCACCGGCACAATCAGCACCCCGGCACTTTGGGTCGGCAGCCGATAGAGAATGCCCAAGCGTTGGGCGATAATCTCCTGGTGCGGTGAGAACACATCATAGGGCAGGGTTTCCCAATCCGGCAGCACGGTACTTTCCAGCCGCTCGGCAAAAAAGCCCAGCTCAGCGTGTAAGCGTTGAGCGGTTTGGCTGTCGGGCGTGATGATCAGGGTCAATCCCTGATGCTGTTGCGCTAGGGTACTGAGCGCCAGCGCCTGAGCTGTGTTGGGTAAAGCCTGCCAGCGCGCAGGCTGGGAAACATGAGTCGGTTGCGTACATTCCAGTACGCAACCGAGTGGAGCGGTTTTGGTCATAACGTTTAATCGTAAGAAGGTTAAGCAGTGAGCCTATTGTCGCACACCTTGAACATAGGGCTGATTCACCGTTGAGGGCAGAACAGCGATATAATCACACTAGGTGTTTGCACTGTTACGAGAACAATGGCTATGTCGATCACAGCACAATTTACCTTAGGCACTCACACTACCGCCGCTCGGCCACGTCAAGCGGGTCAACCTGCGCGTTTACTGCTGATGGGTGACTGGCTGGGTGCCAGCTCAGCCCAGCAAGCCCTCGGTCAGCGCCCGCTGATCCGTGTGGATATCGATTGCTTTGATGCTCTGATGCAGCGTCTCGCACCGAGCGTTGATCTGCCAGATCACGGGCGGTTGTCGTTTACCTCGCTGGATGATTTTCATCCTGATGCGCTGTGTCAACACTCGGCACAACTTAATCCCTTGCTGAATCTATACCGTAGTTTGGGTGATCCCAGTCAAGCGGCGCTGTTGATTGAACAACTGAATGCTGCCTCTGCATCGACTGCAACGCCAAGCACCGCTGCCGACTCCGCGTCGCCCTTTGAACAATTGCTTGGCGGTACACCGCACTCCGCACCTCCAGCGCCTGCGGAACAGGCGTTGCAGCGGTTACTGAAAGACTGGGTCGCTCCCCATGTGGTCGAGACCCAAGCCGTCGAGCCATATCGGCAGGCCGCTGCCCTGAGCCTCAGCGCAGCCTTGCGCACTGTATTGCGGCAACCGGCTTTGCGCACCTTGGAAGCCCACTGGCGCGGCCTGTGGTGGCTATTAACCCAATTGGACAGCGAAGCGTTCGAACTGTGGCTGTTACCGTTAAGCCATGCTGAATTACGTGCCGATCTGCAAGCGGCCGGCCACGATTTGGCAAGCAGTGCGGTATATCAGTACCTGTTCTCCGGTCGTGACGATCAGCCGTGGACACTGCTCAGTGGTTTGTACAGCTTTTCTGCAACCGTTGAGGACATCCACAATCTAGCCGGATTGGCTACCCTCGCTCAAGCGGCGGGTGCGCCTTTATTGGCGGCGGCTGATCCCAGTGTGGTGGGCTGTTCCTCGGTGGCGGATTTGGTCGATCCCGACCGCTGGCAACCGTTGGAGCCTGTGGTTGCAGAACGCTGGCAGGCACTGCGCAGCAGCAGCGTGGCCTCGTGGCTGTGTTTGGGATTGCCCGATGTGCTGATGCGCCAGCCTTACGGCAGCCGTACCGATGCGATTGACAGTTTCGCCTTTGAGGAGCAGCCCACACTACCCCAAGATCTGCTCTGGTGCTCAGCCGCGCTGGGTTTAACCGTCGGGCTAGGACTCGGCTTGCAAGACCCTGACACCCCGTTTGATCCGAGTTTGGCCGTCACGCTGGCCGATTTGCCCACTTTCAGCTACCGCGCTGATGATGATGACATTCGACTGCAAACCGCTACGGCGGTAGTGCTCAGCGAACGAGCCGCCCAAGCCCTCGCTCAGCGTGGTCTGACCCCACTCATCGGCTATCGCAACCACACCGCAGTACGTCTGCCCGGTTGCTTGGCCTTGTCTGGAAAAACTCTCAGCGTTTAGTGCCGTAGGTTTTTTAATGCCTTGGCGGCGTTGTTAATTGGCCTTGGCGCGCTAGGCGGGCTTCGCGGAAACTGATATAGGCCGCACTGGCAAAAATGACGCTGCCACCGACCCAAGTCCAGACATCGGGGATTTCGCTAAACGCCCAATAGCCGATGGCGCTGGCCCAGAGTAGGCGGGTGAAATCCAGCGGCATAAGCACGGTGGTATCAGTGCGCTGTAGCGCGCCCACCATAGCCAAATGCCCCGCCGTAGCCAAAACCCCGATCGACACCAACCAAGCCAATTGGCTGAGAGTCGGCCATTGCCAGACCAGCAGCGCGGCGGGGAAAGAAAACAGCGTCAGCAGTACCGACATCCAGGCGACAATCACCACCGTTGATTCTGTCGTGCTCAAGCGTTTGACCAATACCAGACTCAATCCCCAGCATAGCGCGGAAAACATAATCGCAATTTCACCCATGCCGATGGTGATCAGCCCCGGTCGCAAGACAATCAGCATGCCGATGAACCCAATAATGACAGCACTCCAGCGCCGTAAGCGCATCCGTTCGCCTAACAATACCACCGCACCCAACGAGGCAAAAATCGCCGCCGTAAAACTCAGCGCCGTAGCCGGTGCAATCGGCACCATAGTTAAGCCATAAAACCAACCTAACATGGCGCAAATTCCTGTCATGCCGCGCAACAGATGCAGACCAGGCCGACGGGTGGCAAACCCGCGCCAGCCAACCCGCCAAAATAACGGCAACACCGCCATCAGGCCAAATAAATTACGGAAAAAAGCAATTTCAAAGGCATGCAGTTCCTGACCCACATGCCGCACCATAGCGTGCATCACCGCTAACAGCAGTGTGGACAGCAACATTAACAGCATCGCCCGCAGCACGGACGGGTTCATCAGTCTTGAGCCTGCCGCGCTACACCGCCGGTGACCACCAAGCGCATGGCGTCTTCAAAGGGAATGTCCAAGGGCGTGACCCATGCACGCGGCAGGATCAGCGTATAGCCACCGATTTGATAGCTCATGGGCAAATACACTGCGATTTCATTGGAGCTGCCAAACGGCAATTGGGAAAAATCTTCACGAGTGACAAAGCCAATCATGCTGATGGGCAGGTCTGGGTGGCGCACTTGCACCACTGTTTTCAAACTCGCGTCTTTATCTTGGCTGAAATAATCGACAAAATCTTTGATGGCTCGATAAACGGTTTTGACTAAAGGCAGGCGATTTAATAATGACTCGCCGAGGTCAAAAATGCGCTGAAACAGCCAGTTGTGGCTAAGCACGCCGACACCAATCACCAGCGCTAAACCCGCCACTACACCCATACCGGGAATGTATAAACCGTCGGGCAACAGCCAAGCCAACACCGCGCCCATGCCTTGTTCCGCTATGCCACCGAGCCAGATCAAAATCGCCAAAGTCAGGGCGATGGGCACAAGCGTGGCCAGTCCTTTTAGAAATAAACGAATAAGGGTTTGCAAAATCAGCTCCAAAATGTATTCAACCAACCTACACACAACCGTGTAGCCATGTAGCCATGTAAGCGTTCAGCCCACTGCCTTAAGCTCCCTCTCCCTTTGGGAGAGGGTTGGGGTGAGGGGCTTTCTCCCCTATAAATGGGGTAAAGGGGACTGAATGATTACGTAGCCCTGTGATTACTGCGTCCACAGCGCATGAAAATGATGCACCGGCCCATGACCCTGGCCGACGTCCAGTTGATCAGCCGCTTGTAAGGCCGCTGTCAAATAGGTTTTAGCCGCACGAACCGCATCGGTCAGAGACAGACCGCGAGCGAGATACGCGGCAATCGCCGAGGACAGGGTACAACCGGTGCCGTGAGTATTGCGTGTCTGGACACGGGGGGCCGGTAAATGCAGGGTGTGCTGGCCATCATGCAACACATCGATGCTCTCACTGCTGTTGAGATGGCCGCCTTTGACCAGCACGGCCTGCGGCCCCAAGGCCAGCAAGCGCTCGGCCAGTGTATCCATTGCGGCTAAATCCTGGGGCGATTCGATATCCAGTAGCTCGGCGGCTTCGGGCAGATTGG
>SLSP01000354.1 GCA_007130345.1 Thermoflexales bacterium | reverse complement strand
GCGCAGGTGGAGACGCTGATCGTCCTTGAGGAACTCGACCCCTTCATCGAAGACCAACTCAAGGCCGTCGGCATCGAGGTGACGCACGGCAAGGACATCTTCCCCCTCTGCGGCGAACTCACCCTCGCCATCGTCCGTCAGGGCGCGCTCCAGGCCGGTCTGCTGGATGAGGCCCCGCCCGAAGAGGCCCCGGAGCCGCTCAACCTCACCATCCCCCCCCGGCCCCCGGCCCTCTGCCCCGGCTGCCCGCACCGTGCCTTCTTCTATGATATGGCGCGCAACAAGCGCAAGGCCATGATCGCTGGCGACATCGGTTGCTACTCGATGGGCGTGTTGCAGCCGTACAAGGCGATGGATATGCTGATTTCGATGGGCGCGAGCATCGGGATGGCGCACGGCTTCAAGCAGGCCGGCGGGCAGGAGCAAGCCGTCGCCACCATCGGCGACAGCACCTTCTTCCATTCGGGCCTCTCGCCGCTCGCCAGCGCGGTCTACAACCGCGCCAACATCGTTGTGGCGATTCTGGATAACCGCATCACGGCGATGACGGGCCAGCAGCACAATCCAAGCACCGGCTTTACGCTTCAGGGCCAGGAAGTCGCCGAGATTGACATCGCTCCGGTGGTGGAGGCGCTGGGCGTCGAGTCGGTGGCCGAGGTGGATGCGTGGGACGTGGAGGCCGTCAACGCTGCGCTCAAGGCGGCGATGGCCCACGAGGACGGCCCGGCCGCGCTGATCGTGCGGGGCGCGTGCGTCTTCACGCCGCACTTCCGCTTGCAGCCGCGTATGGCGGTGACTACGGATACCTGCGTGGCGTGCGGCGCGTGCTTCCGTGTGGGCTGCCCCGCCATCCTCAAAGATGCTGAGATCAACGAAAAGAACCAGAAGCACAAGGCGCGCATTGACCCGCTGCTCTGCACGGGGTGTACGGTTTGTATGCAAGTTTGTCCGGTGAACGCCATCACGCCCTGCGAGGCGGTGTATGGGGAGGAGGCATAAGATGCAAGAGCGACTGAATTTACTGTTCGTGGGCGTGGGCGGGCAAGGCGTGCTCACCGCTTCGGATATCGCGGCCCAGGTGGGGCTGGATTTGGGGTTGGACTCCAAGAAATCGGAGGTGCATGGCTTCGCGCAGCGCGGCGGCGTGGTCGAAAGCCACATCCGCTGGGCACCGTCGGTCGGTTCGCCCACCTGCGAATACGGCACGGTGGACGTGCTCGTGGCCTTCGAGTTGCTGGAAGCCGCGCGCTGGCTCGACTGGCTCAAGCCCGGCGGCGTGATCATCGTCAACCAGCAGCAGATTATGCCGATGTCGGTCAGCGTGGGCAACGCGGTCTACCCGGAGGCCGAGGCCATCCTCGCGGCATTGGAGCAACGCGCCGGGCGCGTCATCCCGGTGGACGCGCTACCCCTGGCCGAACAGGCCGGCAATCCGCGCACCGTCAACACCATCATGTTGGCCGCCCTCTCCACACTGCTGGATACCGATCCGGAGGTATGGGAAACGGCCATCCTGCGGCGCGTGCCGGAGAAGTACAGCGACGTGAACAAGGTGGCGTTCAAGCTAGGGCAGGAAGCGGCGGCGTAAGACAGCCCGTTTCATAACCATGCTTCCAGGCGTGCTGCCCTCGCCGTATGAGGGTTGCGCGAGACGAAAAATCACCCGACCTGTCAGGTTTGTTGAACCTGAGAGGTCTAGTTTTCCAACCCAACCTTGACTTTCTTTTACCATGTGATAGAGTGAACGCGATCCGTATCTTGGTATCAGAAAGCTCAGAAGGATTTCGGAGGTTTATATGAGTGATGAAAAACAACAAACAGGGGCCACAGAAGCCCCACTAGAATTTGAAGGGTTGGCGGCGGGATCGTTGCCCCCTTCTGAACCGGAACCGGCTATCGCCGCACCCGAACCCGAACCTGAACTTGAGTCGCCGGCAGAAGCCGAGGCGCAAGTGATGCACAGTGACGCCCCGGCTGCCGAAAGCAACGCGGCGGCAGAGATCGCAGAGGATGAACCGGAACTCATCTCCGCCCCGCCCGCCGAACCGGTGGACGAGGCATCGGTGGTGAGTATCGCAACCCTGGAATCCGACAAGCCCGCGATGGGTGACAAGCTCAATGCCGGATTGACCGGCATCGGCGCGTTCCTCCGGGGACGTGGATGGGTGGTTGGGGCTATCGTCGTTGTCCTGCTGCTCATTTTCCTCTTCTTGCCGCCCATCTCGTTGGGCGAGCGACTGCCCCTCGGCAATAACTTCGCCACGCTGACCCCCAACGCGCCCACCACCTCACACGAAGACGGCATCTGGGTTCACGCGCTGCCCCCTGTCCAAAATCTGCGCGTGCGCCTGAGCACGGTGCCGATGGCGGAGTTTGTAGCCGGTAATGTCCAGGACGACCTGAAACCGGCATTGAGCGCGCTGCCCGCGCACCTCGATCCGCGCAGTCCCTACTATATCATTGAGATGCGGGGTCGCGAAACCGGCCCGGCGGCTATGGAGATCACCATCCCCAACGAGGCCGAACCGTGGGAAACCCTCGATCTCTACACCTGGAACGGCGATGCGTGGCAATGGATCCCCACGCGGCTCGACCGTGACGAGTTGAAACTACATTCCGAAGTGGCGGCCTTGCCCAAGTCCGTGATGGTGATGCGGACACGCCTGACACAGCCGACCCTCGCGGCAGAGGTGGATACCCTGCCCCTGGGCGAAGCGTCTCAGGTGATCAACGAGATCAGCGTGCCCGGCACCCTGATCATCGGCACGCTCGGCGACATCACCGGCAACCTCGCCAATCTGCCTGCGGCCAGCGCGGCGGAAGCCCCCCTGATGCCCGTGTTGCGCAACTGGGCACCGGGCCGCGACGCTAACTGGGCGCTGGTGGTGGATATGCTCGAAACTCCCGCTTACCGCCGCACGCACATTGACCGGCTGGTCGAAGTGGTCACAAACGGTGGCTATGCGGGTCTGGTATTGGACTATCGGATGCTTCCGGCGGAAGCCAGCGACCTTTATGCCAGCTTCACGCGCGATTTGGCCGCCGCGCTCCACGCGGAAGGCGCGCGCCTGGCTGTGACCGTGGATATGCCGCGCAGTCAGCCCGACGGCTCCTGGGATACCGGCGGATACGACTGGCAGGCCCTCGGTATGGCCGCCGACCAACTGCGCGTGGAGATGCCTCTTAATCCAGAGGATTACGCGCCTGGCGGCAAGGTCGAACACCTGCTCACCTGGGCCATCTCGCAAGTGGATCGCTACAAACTGCTGCCCATCTACTCCACCCTGAGCACCGACGGGCAGGACAAGCTCTCAATGGACGAGGTGCTGGCCTCGATGGGGCAAGTGCGTGTCACGCAGACCTTGACCGAGAGTGTGGAACCCGGCACGCCCCTTAACTTCGAGTTGGGTGCCGGCGCATCTATTGAAGACGACATCGCCACCGGCGCGACCCGTCTGATTATGGGCGCGCAATCGTGGTGGCTAGGTTCACCGCAGTGGTTGCGAACGCGCCTCGACTTGACCGCGCGCTATAACCTGGGCGGCGTGCTGCTCCGCGATCTCACCGCCGAAGGCAACGCGCCCAATCTCACGGCGGCCATCGCCGATTACCGGGCACAAGTACACGACGCTACCTACGCCTTACCCGATGTTATGTGGACTGTGACCGCGCCTGACGGAGAGATCAGCCAACTCCAGGCCGCGTTGAGCCAACCGACCCTCGCGTGGCGCACGCCGGAAATGACCGGAACCTATCGTATCGCCGCCACCGTCGCGGGGATGGACAAGGGCACGGTGGAAATCCAGGTCTTGGACTCTCGGCCGGCGGTGGTGGAAGAAGAGCCGCCGGATGAGGACGATGCGACCGCCGTCGATCCTGAACCTACCACGCCCGCGCAGACGGAGCAGTTGCGCGCCGCGTTCGTCACCGATGTCACCATCCCCGACAACACGCGCATGGAACAAGGCGAGGCTTTCGTCAAAACGTGGCGTCTCAGGAACGCCGGCAACGCGCCCTGGCCCGCTAACACCGTGTTGGCCTTCTCCAGCGGCGAGCAGATGACCGACGCGCGCGAAGTCACCGTCGGCGAAGTAGCGCCGGGAGACACGGCGGACATCAGCGTGGATATGAGCGCGCCCGGAGCCGATGGCACGTTCAGAAGCGTGTGGCGCTTGACCAGCGGCGAGCAACAAATCGAAGGCGGCGGCGTATTCGTGCAGATCATCGTGGGCGAAGAGGCCGCGGCCGCGCCGCCCCCCGACACCTCGCCTGGCCCGGTCCCACCGGTAAGCGGTGGCGGCTTCGCGTTGGGCGGCCACATCCGCGACTATGGGCTTCCCCACGCCGATAAGATGCGGCACGCGGGGATGACCTGGACTAAAATCCAGGCCCATTTTGCAGACGATAAGGCCGGGATTATCCAGGCGTCGCATGCCAACGGCTTCAAGATTCAGGTCAGCGCGATTGGTCCCCGCGGTATGGTGACGGAGCCTGGTTACGAGCAACGCTATGCCGAATGGGTAGCGGGCATTGCCGCTGCCGGCGCGGACGCTATCGAGATCTGGAACGAACCAAACATTGACCGCGAATGGCAGATCGGGCACATCAGCCCTCAAGCCTATACTAACCTGCTGTGTACATCCTATCGGGCCATCAAGGCCGCCAACCCGAACACCGCCGTCATCAGCGCGGCCCCCGCGCCGACAGGTTACTTCGGCGGATGCAGCCAAAACGGTTGCGACGACATCCCCTGGATGCAAGGTCTGGTAGCGGCTGGCGCGATGAACTGTATGGACTACGTCGGCGCGCATCACAACGCCGGTGCGACCTCGCCCTCGGCGCGCTCCGGGCATCCCACTGGCAGCACACATCACTCCTGGTATTTCTTGCCGCAGACCGAGGCATACTACAATATCTTTGGTGGGCGGCGCAAGATTTTCTACACTGAGATGGGCTATGCTTCGCAAGAGGGTGTGCCCGCATTCTCTGACGCCTTTGCCTGGGCGCGCGGGATCACCAATGCGCAGCAGGCCGCGTGGCTGGCTGAGGCCGCGAGCGTCAGCGCCAACACGGGAATGGTGCGGGTGCTGATCATCTGGAACATCGACTTTGGGCGATTTGGTTATGACCCTCAAGACGGTTACGCCATCGTCCGGCCTGGCGGCGGATGTCCGGCGTGTGAAACGCTCCATCAGGTGATGGGCGGCCGCTAAGGCGCGCTCCCCCTCAAACGACGATAGGGCCTGCTCGCGGAACTTTGCGAGCAGGCCCTTTGGTTTGACAGGTGCATTACGTTTGTGGGCTAAAAATCTTTGCGCCATTGCATCTTTGCGTTAAAAAACACGGTTTTTAGCACATCTGCACATAAAAACTCAACAAATATCGAGTAGGAGGCGAAATGCGGGCGAAAACTCTCATAAGGAGACGCTGGTTGCTGTTGGTCATCGTGAGTCTTCTCAGTAGTTTCCCTTTATGGGGGCGAGGGGCTTTGGCGGCGGATGGATGGCTGCTCTCCAGAGACGCCGCCCCGCATCAGAAGGTCGTTCCCGCGGTCTGGGAGGCCACTGCCGCCGGCCAATCCGCCGACGCGCTGGTGATCCTGGCCGAGCAAGCCGACCTGACCCCGGCCCACGCGCTGGACTCGAAGGCCGCGCGCGGGCAGTTCGTCTACGCGACGCTGTGGGAGACGGCGCGGCGCGCGCAGGCCCCGCTCCGCGCCTGGCTGGATGCGCGGGACATGCCGTATCGCGCCTTCTACATCGTCAACGCCGTGCAGCTTGAGGCCGACCGCGACGTGCTGCTGGCGTTGGCCGCCCGCCCGGAGGTGGCGCGCATCGTCGCTAACCCGGAGATCGCGCTGCCGCCGTCCCCGCGCGTCGAGGCGCTGCACGCGCCAGCGGCTCCCGACGGCGTGGCCTGGGGTGTCGCGGCCATCCACGCGCCCGCGCTCTGGGATGTGGGCATCCGGGGGCAGGGCATCGTCATCGCCGGGCAGGATACCGGCTACGACTGGCAGCATCCCGCGCTGCAAGCGAGCTATCGCGGGTGGGATGGCGCGTCCGCCAGCCACGATTATCACTGGCACGACGCCATCCACAGCGGCGGCGGGACGTGCGGCGCAAGTTCGCCCGTCCCGTGCGACGATCACGGGCACGGCACG
>SLSP01000457.1 GCA_007130345.1 Thermoflexales bacterium | reverse complement strand
CCAAAGGCGGCATCTGGCAAGACGCGCACTTCGAGTTTGCCCTGGGTCAGGAAGGTGTAGAGACGGCGAAATCGCTCGCGCACGTGGCTCTCACCGGGGCCTTGCAGGAGGTCTTCGGGGCGCGCGCTGGTCCAGGCGCGGCGCACGGCCATCTTGGCGGCCTGGGCGGTTTTGGCGTCATCGGGGTGCAGGTCAGAGTTGCAGACGATGCGGATTTTTCCGGCGACGCTTTCCAGTTCTTCGCCGACGACTTCCAGGAGGGAGGAGCTGAAGTATCCCGCGATGCGGTCGTAGGTGCGCGCGTCTTGGAGGCGCGCGGCGAGGAAGGAATGATCCAGCCGCTGGCGGCGGGAGGAGTAGCGGTTAATGGTATGTGATAGATTGGGCATTATGGGTTACTCAAGCGAGAAGGCGATAAAGCGATTGGGCGATAAGGCGAGAAGGTGAGAAGGTGATAGGACGATGGCCGACATGGCGGGTTTCTTTAAGGGATGCGGTGAACGGAGGCCGCGAATCGGACGTTCATTCTGTTCCAGGTGGCAAGATTGAAGATCATGCATCCTTGAATGAAGCGGGCCGGTTTTCCGGCGGCGGTAAACTTTGCTTGGACTGCCCCTCTATCTTCGACAATTGGGAGCCGAGTTTTGAGCTTGTCGGTGAGGTTGACAAGTTCCGGATCGCTGAGAGTATCAAGGGCTATAAGGACGTAGTAGTAGATGGGTTTGTGCGGATCTATGTCTTGCGTGACCAATTTATACAGCAAACTGTCGCAGCATTTGGGCCGTAAAGACTCTTTGATTAGAACCCCTGAGCGCAGGTCTCCCTCAAATTTCAGGGTTGCGTCAGGCGTGGCGGCGGGGTGTTGGGGGTCTTTGACTTCCAGGAATATGATCTGGTCAGGGAGTTCAATGATAAAATCTACTGCCTTCATGCGGTGGCTGAGGAAGTGGGTGGCCGCATCGTCGAATTTCTCGTGGCTTAGGGCGGTGGGGAAATTAAATTGCAGTTTGCCTTCAGTAAATGCCGTCATCGTTATAACCCCAGGCTGCGCTCGACTTCTTTATCATAAATGGCGGTGTAAGCCGCCCCGATGTTATTCGGCACAATGTCGAGGTAAGTGTCGCCTGAGATAGCGACAATGTCGGCGTTATCATCACGAGCAAGACTGAAATAGCGGACATGATTTTCTGCGGTGCGCTGCAAGTCAAATTCTTTGAGTACGATGTAACTATGGGTTGCGATGAAAATTTGGACGCCCTGGCTTTGGAGATGTAACAAGACTTGAACTAAGATAGCTATCATAGAGGGATTGATATTGGCTTCGGGTTCATCCCAGAAGAGTGTGGCCCCTTCCAGTAAGGTGCCGTTTTGAATCAATAACCACAATAACCCAAATTTGCGGATACCTTCAGCAAGCAGTGAGAATTCCAGATTGCCGGAAGGATTTTTCAAGAAGAAGTGTTCATTCTCTTGCTTGACTTGTCCATCCATGATGATCTCGATCATTTCCAGTAAGTTTTTGCGGTCTCTCGACGTGGGGCCGCGTAAGATGGGCAAGAAAGCTTTGCTCACGATGTCAAAATAGACCTTCTCCATATGGATGACCCGTTCTTCGTAGAGGGAGCGAAAGCCGGGAGCGTCGGCCAACATCTCTTTGACAGGAATGTAAACGGCTGAACCTACATCATCCGGCCATTCTGTTTGGTATTTTGTGACGTGATCCACCGAGTGGTTGGTAAACTGAAACGTCAACGGCTGTCCATTGCGCGTAATGCGAACATCGCATGTGACACTACCAGGGAGGCGGTGAGCAAGACGTCCGATACGATTCTTGTAAGGAAGAAATACCTGTATCAGTTCGTGCTCAAAGGCTTCCTTTTTGCGCGATTCTCTCTGAGAATTGAGCGTTGTGTAAAGCAGCTTGAGTAGATGGGTTTTGCCGGTGCCATTAGTTCCAACAAACAAATTGACACCCGGTGAAAACTGAAGGGGTAGGTGCTTGAATGCTGTAAAATTTTCTAGCGTTATGCTCTCAATCATCGCTCGCTCCTTGCGTTGGGGAATTACACATGATCATTGCGCACGGCGCCGGCCAGGAGAGCGGCGGCGCGGCCGTCTTTGCGCCAGCGTTGCGTATCGGTGACGCGCTCTAGCTTGGAGAGGTAGCTCAGGATGTGGGCGATGCGCGCGCGCTGGCCCCAATAGTCGGGGAGTTCGGTGCGCAGCCAGTTGAGGCCAAATTGGGTTTCTGCGGCGTTTTTGGCGACGAGGTGGACGGCGTAGAGGCATTGCCGCACCAGGGAGCTGTTGAATCCTCCGCCAGAAAGTCCGTGCTTACCCAACTCGCTAGGGCTTTGGAGGCGGGTTTCGTTGGCGCGGGTGCTGGCGAGCAGAGCGGTGTAGTCGGCTGCGCCGAAGCCACGCGCGCTTGGGTGCCGCCGATACCTGAGAGTGAAATGGAGTCGCTGGCGGCGGCTCCTCCCGCTGTGACGGTGACGGTGCTTGGCTTTTGGTTAGGTCTTGGGTCATTGATGTCTGCTTGCGCGGGGCGATCACGAGGATCGCTTCTACGCTTCGGTTTCCAGCAGGCGATCCATCAGCGACTTCACGTCATCGAGCCAGTAGGGGCGATACAGGTCTGAGACGAGGTTGGCATCTGCGGTGCGCATGAAGACGAAGACGCGGACGTTTAGCCCGTCGTGGCAGATGACTTTGGGATCGCCGTTGTGATCTTCGAAGAGTCGCCGGTAGCCATCGATTTTGTACTGGTAGTCCGCGTGAGCCGTGCCTTTGGGGTCGATGAAGACGATGGAGTAATCCGCGCCTTTCTGTAGCCAGAAGATGAAGTCAGGCTTGAAGGCCCGCATCCGATTGGCCTGGGGGTCGTAGTAGGGGAGCGCGACGGCATCGAGGTGCTCGTCCAGCTTGCTGAAGAGCCACCAGTCGAAGTGTTTCAAGCGGTTGTGGTGTTTCCGCGCGTAGACGTTCAGGTCATTGATGAATTCGACTTCGCTGGGGGTCTGGATGATGTGCTGGATGTAATCTACCCGCTTGCTTTTAGCCAGGATGGTGGGGATGTAGTAGTGTTGGGCGATATGCTCAATTTTGATCGTCTGCCCGTTGTGGGTGTACGTCACTTCGGAGGGAAGCTGCTTCATCTCGTACTCAAGCTCATCGAAGGTCATCTGCTGTTGGGCGTAGCGTTGTCTCAGGCGCTCGCGGACGACGGGATAGTTCTGGACTTTGGCAAGCGCCTGGTGCAAGGGATCGACGTCGCGCAGGGTGACTTTGATGCGCCGGTAGTGCTGGATTTCGTCATCGAGGGGCTTGAGATGGTCGAAGGTCTGGGGGATGACGCCAAAGTAGGCACCGGCCCGGCTCACGAGCAGGCCCAGGTGGCCGATGGCCTGCTCGCTGGCGCGATAGTAGCGCTCCGGGGCCTGGAAGCTCTGGCGCAACCAGGCCAGCCGCTCCGGCGCGAGGTTGTGCCGCGCCATCAGGACGCGGTCGTCCAGCGCGTCGACGTAGGTAGCCAGCAGGTCGCGCTCGCGCTCGGTGATCTCGAATTTGCGCGGGTCCCGCTCTTCTACCAGCAGGTGATCGGCCCACTTGAAGACGGGGATCAGCAGCCGGCGCGTCGCGGCCTCCGGGTTGCGATCCAGGGCCAGGACGTGCGCCTCGTCTTTGCGCTGCACCTGATCCAGGTGATCGATGACGAAGTGCAACGCGCTGCGGTTGGTGCCGAAGATGAAGAGGGTTTCGAGGGGCAGGGCGCGGGGATTGCCCACGTCCCCCACCCGGTCGAAGGTGTCCCGCGATACTTTGCCGGCGTTGAGCAGCCAGAGCAGCCGCCGCCGGGCGTGGGGCAGCGGTTCGATGCGCACGCCGCGTCCCACCGATTGGAGGATGAATTTGCGCGCGTCGGTGCCCATCCCGATGTTGACGAAGCACATCACGTTGGGCCGGTTGGAGTCCCACCCCTCGTAGAAGGTGCGCGATCCCATCAGGATGTTGATGGCGGATTCGTCGCTATCCAGGCGCGCGAAGAAGCTCTCGTCTTCAAAGGTCTCGTTGATCTCGTAGCCGCTGAGTTCGCCCTTGAGCCAGCCGGCGATGTCGCCAATTTTGATGAGGGCGAAGGGACGCTCGGCGGTCTTGAGCTTGAAGGCGACTTCCTGCTGGTTGGAGGGGCGCTTCAGCACTTCGATGTCGCCGGGGCTGCGCCCGTTGAAGACCAACTCGCGCACGTCGGCCAGGGTGAGGGCGTGGAAGCGCGCCGCATCGAGGGACACCGTCTCGTCTTCGAAGACGTAGGCGGGGTGTTGCCCTAGCTCGGCCCAAAGCTCGTCTTTGGCGGCCTGCCAGGTGGCGGGCGCAACGTCGCCCTTGCCGATTTCGGCCAGGGCGCGGAAGAAGCGCTTGACGTCGGCTTCGGCGGTGTTGACGGTGTGGCCCATCATCACCAGGAGGGGGTTGTGGTAGTTCAGACTTCCGAAGTCTGGGAGACTTCGGAAGTCTCGCGCGTCTTGGGTGATGTAAGCCAGCGTGAGCAGGGCCTTGAGCACGATCTTGTGCTTCTCTGCGTCGCTGTAATCCTCCTTCCAATCGCGGAAGGCGCGGATCTCCTGCTCCATCACGGTGATGTGCTTGCCATACCCGGCGCGGATGAATTCGGCCAGGTTGAAGTTGTAGACGGTGGTCGCCACGTCGCGCTCGTCGGTGAAGGTGGCGGAGAAGTTGAAGAGGAAACCGTTGCGGGAGAGGATGGCGTAGATGTGCTGCCGCTTGGATTCGTCGCGGTCGCCTTTGTGCGCCTCATCGAGCATCACATACCAGCGGCCGCCGTTGTCGTAGTTGCGGAAATCGAGGATTTTGGTGCCGGCCTCGTCGCTGAGGTTGTCGGAACGGTAGATGAAGACGGGCAGCTCGCCGGGCAAGGGGCGGGCGCCGTACTTCACCTGCTCGTACTCCTTGAGGGAGTAGAGGCGGATGGAGAGGCCGCTGTGCGAAGCGTTGAACTCGCGGACGTGCGCTTTGAGTTGCGCGATCAGGTCGTCGCGGTAGGTGAGAATCAGGATGTCGTGGCCGGGGATTTCGTCGCGCTCGATCAACTTGTGGAGCGCCTCGATCAGCTTGATGAGGACGAGGGATTTGCCGCTGCCGGTGGCCATCCAGAAGCACATCCGGTTGATGAAGTCCTGGTAATCGAAGGTGACGCGGGTGTTGACCTGAAGCTTCTCGGTGCGCAGCGGGGTGTAGTATTCTTCCAGCAGGGCGATCAGCGCGCGGTTCTTGAGCGTGTTGTTCTTGATCTTGATGTGCAGATCGTCCAGTTCCAGCCCGTGGCGCCGGTACCAGAGGCGGTACTCGATTTTCCGGTCGTTGTTGCCCCACTCTCGGTCTGGCCGATAGTCAAACCAGGCATCATAATAACGTTGCAGCGCGATCAGCGCGTGCCGGAGCGCGTCCTGCTGGTAATCCCAAAGCTGTTTATCGCGAGAAAAGGTCGCCAACTCTGCGATGTGCCATTTGGGGGGGATCTCGCTGGCCGGGACTTTTTCTACCATCGCTTGAAGCCGTTCTTTAGCCATAGCCTACCACCAAATCAGGGGCTTGATGAGATCCCAATCGGGATCGCGCAGGGCGACGCGCTCGCCATCTTCGAAGGTGACGGCCTCGGCGGTGAGATGGGCGATGCGCTGGCCGTGCAGGTTCGCCAGCGTCTCGGCCAAGTCGATGTCGGGGTAGAGCCGGGTGAGATCGACGTGGACGGCGCGCGTTTCCGGGTCGATGTCCACGGCGTGCAGTTGCTTGAGATCGGCCAGGAAGACGTACTGCCGGTAAACGTCGGTGTAGGGATCCACGAAGGGCGCGGCGTCGGACTTCGCGTCATCGACGTAGATGGTGTTGCGTAGGGTGTCCTCGTATTGCTCCAGGGCGTAATACTTGACGAAGTGAGACATCCCCTCGCCATCTTCCTGGGCCACGCCGTCCTTCCATTCGCTGGAAAAGGCCACCTTCTTGACGCGGGGCAGAATGACCGTCTCGAAGTGCTCGCCCATCTCCACCAGGATATACTTGCGGTGGCCGCCATCCTCGCGGTTGAGATTCATCACGGCGTGGGCCGTTGTGCCGGAGCCGGCGAAGAAATCGAGGACATAAGATTCGGGAGTACAGTTAGATGCTCTT
>SLSP01000345.1 GCA_007130345.1 Thermoflexales bacterium | reverse complement strand
TTTTCTGATGATACCGTATTTCGGCCAATTTGGGCCAAAATTAGGCTGTTTTATTGATTAGAAATGCCCCCGTTTTGCGTTAAAGAATAGAAACCCTTTAGTTTTGCGCAAAAATAAGGTACCAGTGATTGTGTGCCAGAGACACAATAAACACATGTTCGGCAGTATCGTCGCGGAGGAAAGAAAAGGTGTTTTTGATCAGAAATGAACTATGCCCCGCCGTCGAATTCATTCGATGGCGGTAGGCGCGGCGAAGACTTTATGACACCAACACTTTTGCAGTATAGTCTTATGTGTGCCCTAGTCCCTGACGCTTGACCAACCCCCGCTTTCCTTTATCCCAAACTTTGGTAAAATAGAAAAGCACATTCTAAAAAATGTAGCGGATTTTAGATGCCCTTCTGCTGCTTTGAGTGATAACTTGGCAGAAGGGATGTACAATACAATTGTCGGTGAATATATCGTAATTCACAAAGCAGCGAACGTGTTCATAGCAAGCTGCTCTCAAGCCTAAGTCTAGCCAGACGTTAGAGGCTCGTTCCGCAAAGCGAAAGAGCTTCTGCGAAATAGATTGGATAACGTGGTCACATTTATTACGCGCTCCGGAGATGACGTAGCGCGCCGGGGGCGAGTTTTTTCGTCTAAAACTCAGTGTAATACGACGTGCAGACCGGTGTTCAAGGTGCGCGGCGCGTGATATGCGCGGCGGGAAGCCTTGTGCGTTCGTCCAAACACCGCGCGCTTGCGCGTCGATCACGGATCAGGCTGGCTGACGGCTGTGGCATCTTGCTATAGCCGTTTTCTGTTTTCAGGAAAGGGTCAATGGCCGGTCAGGTTACCGCAATAGAACCGCAAAAGCGTTCCAGTATGCGGGTGAACATTTATCTCGATGGCGAGTTCGCGTTCGGACTGGCGTTGAGCGTGGCAGAACAGGTGCGGATTGGACAACACCTGAGTGATGAGATGATTGCCACGCTGCGCGCACAGGATGAAGCGGAACGCGCGCGCGAGAAGTCGCTGGACTACCTCTCATACCGCCCACGCAGTGAAGCCGAAATGCGCCGCTATCTAAGCGGCAAGGACTTCTCCGAAGACGTGATCGACCGTGTTCTCGACCGCCTGCTTGATGTGGGCCTCGTCGATGACGCGGACTTTGCGCGTTACTGGGTGGATAATCGCACGCGATTCAAGCCGCGCGGACAGCGGGCGCTGCGTTATGAGTTGCGCCAGAAAGGCGTGGACTCCACCGCTATCGAAGCCGCTCTGGAAGACTTCGACGAGCGCGCCGCAGCGTATCGGGTGGCCGAATCTCAAGGCCGCCGGATCTCGCACCTCCCCCCTGATGCGTTCCAGAAGCGCCTCACCCAAAGGATGGCCCGACGCGGTTTCCCCTATCCCCTGATCCGAGAGATCCTCGACGCCTACCCCTTCCCTGATTTCAACTCAGACGAAAACAAGGAGATTTGAACATGGACTGGATTTTCTACTTAATTGTGGGCCTGGTGGGCTTGGGCGTGGGAGGCGCGCTAGGCTATCATCATCGCCAGCAGACCTACCAGCGCGAAATGGGCAATTTGGAGGCGATGCGCAATCGCCTGTTGGAAGAGGCCGAGAAGCAGGCGCGCGACACCGTGCTGACCGGCAAGGATGAAGCGCTCAAGCTGCGTCAGGAAGTGGAGCGCGAGATGGATCAGCGTGGCAATCGGCTTCGCCGCGAGGAAGAGCGGCTGCAACATCGCCGCGATCAGCTTGACGAGCGCCAGGAGCGCATCGACAAGCGCGAGCAGCAGATCAACAAGCGCCAAAGCACGCTGGACAAGCGCTGGAACGAGCTAGAGAAGTTGGAAGGCGAGCGCCGCGTGGAACTGGAGCGCATCGCCAATCTATCCACCGATGAGGCCCGGGAGATTGTGCTAGAGCAGGTTGCGGAAGAGGCCCACCAGGATATGGCGCGGGTCATCCGCGAGGAGGAATTGCGCGCTAACGCCGAGGCGGATCGCCGGGCGCGGCGCATTATCACCACCGCCATCCAACGCCTGGCCTCAGAGCAGGTGGCGGAAATCACGACGACCACGTTGGAGATTCCCTCCGATGAATTGAAGGGGCGCATCATCGGGCGTGGCGGACGCAATATCCGCGTCTTCGAGCAGAAGGCTGGCGTGGACGTGATTGTGGACGACACGCCGGAAATCATCACCATCTCATCCTTCAACCCCATCCAGCGCGAGATCGCGGCGCGGGCGATGCACCGCCTGGTGGCCGATGGCCGCATTCACCCGGCACGCATCGAGAGCCTGATGGAGAAGTCCACTCAAGAAGTCGAAGAGGTGATGAAAGAGCAGGCCGAGCGCGCCGTCTACGAGGCCGAAGTGCCCACACTGCATCCCGAATTGATGAAGCTGATTGGGCGGCTCTACTTCCGCACCAGCTACGGGCAGAATCAGCTCGCTCACACTATCGAGGTGGCGAAGCTATCCAGCCTTCTGGCCGCCGAGTTGGGCGCCAATGCCGAGGTGGCCCGTCTGGGCGGCCTGTTGCACGACATTGGCAAGGCGGTGGACTTCGAGGTGGAGGGCACCCACGCCACCATCGGCGCGGAACTGGCGCGGCGCTATGGCGTGCCGGAGGCCGTGGTCAACTGCATCGAGGGACATCATCACGAGGCCGAGCAGCAGACTATTGAGGCCATCATTGTCGAGGCCGCCGACGCCATCTCTGGCGCGCGGCCCGGCGCGCGCCGCGAAAGCCTGGAACACTACATCAAGCGCATCCGCACGCTGGAAGAGGTCGCGCGCTCGTTCAAAGGCGTAGAAGAATCCTACGCCATCCAGGCAGGACGCGAAATCCGCCTCATCGTTCGTCCCGGTGACGTGGACGATCTCCAGGCCGTGCGCCTGTCCCGCGACGTGGCGCGCAAGATCGAAGAGAGTATGGAGTATCCGGGCCAGATCAAGGTCACGGTCATCCGCGAGACGCGCGCGGTGGAATACGCTAAATAGGAGGAGAGGCAGGGTTCATTTTGAGGTAGCTGCTGACAATAACTGCTGGACACTTTCCGGCGTCAAACGTGAAACGTGAAACGTCATGAAATCCATACTTGACCCGGATTTGCCTCTCGGAAGTCAAACTCCGCCTTATCTTGGTATTGGTTTTGACGTTTGACGCATGACGTTTGACGAGTTGTTAGCACACAGCAAACTGTTAAGCAGATTTCTTTCGAGAATGAACCGCGCCGAGGGAAACTATGAAATCAATCGAAACGTTGCCCCAAGTTACGGCTTCACACCTGGTCAAATCGGTGGACTTGAACCATCACGGCACGCTCTACGCCGGGCGGATGGCCGAATGGGTTGTCGAGACGGGCTTTATGACCGCCCGATCTGCTCTGAAGTGCTCCCCTAGCAATCTGGTGTGCGTGCGCTTGCACGGCATGAGCTTCCGCAAGAGCGTGCAATGCGGCGAGACTTTGGTGTTGAAGGGGCAGGTGGCCCATGTCGGGCGCAGCAGCCTGAGCGTCCGCGTGGTGGCGAATCTGATCGATGCGGACGACGCCACGCCCTATCCCACCGAAGGCTACCTGACCTTTGTGTATGTCGTCGGGGGGCGAGCTGCGCCCCATGGCATCGACGTGGTGCCGCCGGAATCGCCGGAGGCCCGGCGCTGGTGGGATCACATCGTCAACGAGCGGCAGCGTTAGCTCGCGCCAATACAAATATCGCGCCCCGTCATATTATGATGACGGGGCGCGTTTTGTAGGCGTCGGATGGGCTTCATAATGCGCGGTATCGAGCCAGTACAGCGCGGCATAAATAACTCCCCAGTTGAATGTGCTCCAAGGGGAACGTCAGTTCCCCGTTCCGACGTATAGTCGCGGATCTGACGATCCGCTCTGAGCGAGGCTAACTGAGGAGGGGCTTCCGCCGCGTTGTACTAGTGGACTATATCGGCCTGGCTGCCAGCAGGTAGTTCAAGAAGACGTTGCCGCGGTAGCCTTCTGCCCGCGCGCCGCCGATGGCGAAGGCCCCGGCGGGGAAGTCGCGCTGATAGACGAGGTAGGGATAGCGCCCGCCGATGGTCTCGATTTCCACCAGCCAATCCTCTACCCGCTGGAAGGGGCGCAACCAGCGGGGCAGCGTCTCCGCTTTGGCCTGGTAGATGACGTAGAGCGTGCAGGGGCGCGTGAGCTTGAAGCGCACCAGCTTCTTCGCCTCGGATTCGTAGTCGAGGTCGGCGGGGCGCACGGCGTGCAAACCGCTCAGGGTCAGCGGCAGCTTCTCGATGGTGTAATCGCGGTCGGAGTACGCGGCCTGATGGTTTTGGAGGATGGTGGGGTGATAGTCGCGCTCGCTTGTGGCCTTGATATACTCAAACGGGTTCTCATAGCGATAGGCATACGCCGGCGGCGTCCCCTGCCCCTGATGCGCGACCACGGCCATCCCGCCCACCACCGAGGTCAGCGGATCCATCGCCTGCATCTTGGCGTGTCCGAAGAGGTCGGTCAGCAGCGCCACGAAGGCCGGCACCAGCGATGTCCCCCCCGTGCGCAGCACCACGTCCACCTGGTCGAGGCGCAGCCCGGCGTCATTCACCACCCGGCGAATATCCCCCGCCACCGCCGCCACATCCGCTGCGATCCACGCTTCGAAGTCGCGCCGCAACACGCGCTCGCGGATGTCGATGTGCTGGTGCTGGAAGGTGAGGCGCGTCATCAAGTCCGAGGTCAACCGCTTCTTGGCCTGCTCGATGGTGTGGAAAAGGCTGAAACCCACGTTCTGCGTGACCAGGGTTTCCAGGGCGCGCATCGCCTGGGGATTGCTGCTGGATTTCTGGAAATGGCGGATTTTGCCGAGCGGCTCCGGGCGCGAAAGCTCCGGCATCGTCTGCCAGGTGTGCAGCATATCGAGGAAATCCGGCGGGAAGTCGCGTCCGCCATCCACCGTAACGCCCTGGCCGAAGTGCGGCAGCAGCGATCCCATTATCCGCCGGTCGAGGTCGTCCCCGCCAAGCAGCACGCCCCGCGTGGCGATCACCTGGGGCGGCTGCGCGCCACCCACCTGAGCCACCGTCAGATCGAGGGTGCCGCCGCCAAAGTCGAAGATGAGGGCCACCTGCCGCCGCGCCGCCGTGATGTGATGCAGATGCGCCGCCGCGATAGGCTCCATCTGGAAGGCCACCTCGCGGAATCCGGCGAAGCGCGCGGCCCGATAGAGAATCTCTTCCGCCCGCGCGGTGATGGCGTCGTCATCGGAGAAGCGCACCGGGCGGCCCAGCACCACTTCGTCGCAGGCTTCGCCCAACTGCGCCTCAGCGCGGGCCTTGAGCGCGCGCAACAGCATCGCAATCAGCTCGTCGATGGTGTAGTAGCGGTCGAAGATATTCGTGCCCTCGTATTCGGGATCGCGCAACGCGGTCTTGACGGATTGCAGCAGCCGCCCATTGGCCGCCGTGTCCGTCACAATGTACACGTCGTGCCAGTAGCGGATGGGGCTGGACCCCGCGCCGGCCACGATAATCTCAATGGCGCCGATGTGCTTGCGCTCCCACACCGTGCGCCGCCCGGTCTCCTGGGCCAGATATTGGTTAGCCGCCGCCATCCCCAACCGGGAATCGAACGCCCGGTCAATGTAAATCAGCGAGGGCAACACACGTGGGTTCTCGTTGTCGGGGTCAAGGTGGATAGGGTGCAACGTCGCGCCGTCATAATACGCCACCGAGGAATTCGTCGTGCCAAAATCAATCCCAATGCGCATCACCACCTCCTTCAGGCTCTCAGCAAACAGCATCACAGCATCGCTTCGTCTTGAAAGGGCCACCGCGAGCACACCCTGCTCGCGTTCCAACGCAAACGGTTATTATACCACAGGTTAAGTGGGGCGTCCGCGAAAGGAAATTGTGCGGCAATGCGGGTGTATACACGATGGGGTATCAAACGTCAGGCGTCAAACGTCAAAACCAATGCCAAATGACAGGATAATGCTTTTGAGCACGCTCCAAGAGCATTCGCCACCGCGCCACGCCGATGGCCGCCGCGCCACGCCGATGGTTGAAACCATCGGCTGCCATCCAAAGGGCGTTAAACCGCCCTGGAGTTGTCCTTTTGGACGGTTGGCGCGGGGAAATTCCTCGGGTCCTTAAATCGCAGTAGCGCAAAACTAACCCTGTGACAAGAAGAAGTCCCCGGTTGATTTCAAGTAAGGACACGGATTTACACG
>SLSP01000096.1 GCA_007130345.1 Thermoflexales bacterium | reverse complement strand
CTGTTTGGGACACGGATAAACACAGATTTCACGGATAAAACCAAAAAAAATCCGTGTTTTTCCGTGTAAATCCGTGTCCTTACTTGAAATCAACCGGGGACTTCTTCTTGTCACAGGGTTAGTTTTGCGCTACTGCGATTTTTGGACTTTTTTCAGTGGCGTCACCCTAAAAAATCCGATTTTTTAGAAACTTGATCCTAGAAGGAGATTTTTCGCGTGCGAACTTCAGCCAGGTAGTAGGTTGCGTGTGGAAAAATCGGATTTTTGGACTTTTTTCAGGGGCGTCAGACTTCTTTTATGATACAGCAAAACAGGCCGGAATTTCCGGCCTGTTGGTGGGCGGTACAAGACTTGAACTTGTGACCTCTGCGATGTCAACGCAGCGCTCTGGCCAACTGAGCTAACCGCCCACAATGGCCTCATTATAACAAAGTTCCGTTTTTGCGCAAGTCAAATCGCCCCGGCTAAATCCCCAGAGCGTCGCGGGCATCCTGCTCCATCATCTCCTTCGTCCATCGCTGCGTGCCGAACCGGACCTCGACCGCCTTATCGGTCAGTTCCGCCGCGCGCTCTCGCACCTGATTCATCATAAAGGACGCCATCGGGCACATCGGGGAGGTCAAGATCATCGTGATCTCCACCGTGTCCTCGCCCACAACCACGTCGCGGATCAGCCCCAGGGCCACCACGTCCAATCCCAACTCAAAATCGATCACGTCGCGCAGCCCGTTGTAGATTTTCTTCGCTTCGGTATCCATCAGTCCTCCTGCACAGGTTGGCTTTCGCTGCCATTATACCACAACCGCAATTCGCCGCGACATCGCGCCTTGCCATCACGTTACTTTGCTCTATAATTTAGGTAAGAAAGCACACGGAGACGCAAAATGAACCTTATTTTGGACGCAGTCAGGCAAATACTGCGCTGGCTCACAGCGCCCCCAGGGGACTTATTTTACTTCTTGACCACGTTATTCACCTTGCAGATCGCGCTGTTCCTGACCGTGACGGCGCGTCAGGCTACCGAAGGCCCCGCGCCTCACGCCAAGCGTTGGACGTGGGCCATTGGCGGGATGCTGACCGGGCGCGGGGTCTTGATGGGCATCGCGCTGTTAGCCATCGTGCAACTCATCCAACCCGCGCAGATCATCCCGCCTCTGGAACGCTGGCTGGAACTGGCGGGCATCCTGCTGGTGATGTGGGCCGCGCTCTTCAGCCTCAAACTGGCGCGCTGGCAGACCCTCGCGCTGGCCCTCTTGCTGATAGCCAGTCTCGCGTTTTACGGCTACAGCGCAGTGACTTGGCCCGCCTGGCACGCTGCCAACCACACCTATAATGGGTCGTTCCAGGAACAGACCTGGCAGATAGCGACGCTGGCCGTGTTAGGGCTGCACCTCATTTTGGCCCTCGCGCTGCGCCCGCTTGAGTGGGAGTGGCTGGTCGGATGCCTGCTGTTCTGGCTCCTGGGACACGCGGCCCAACTGGGCTGGCCCGATCCCCAACTCAACTTCTCCGGCTGGTTGCGCATCACCTCCCTGGTGACGATGCCCCTGCTGGCGATTTTGGTACACCGGCAACTGCTGGCCTCGGTCGCGCCGGCGGCCCCCACCGAAGATCTGCAATTCGACGCGGATATGCTCCAGACCGTGCTGGAAAGCATCGAGAACGCGCGCGAACTGGAACCGCTGCTGATGATCCTATCGTCCAAACTGGCCCGGTTGCTTGACGCCGAAATGTGCGCGGTCGCGTTCAAGGCTGCCGGCGAGACGCCCACCGTGCGCTTTGTGGCCGTACACCCGCTGAACGCGGCCCAAATCCAGACCCCAGAGCTGGCTATCGGCTCCTATGACACGCTCGCCTACGCCTACAACGAGAAAATCCCCCGCATCGTGCAGCCCCCGGAGCGCCCCGAATGGCTGCCCGCACTCTACCAACACCTGGAATTCGACCACGCCGGGCCACTCATCGTCTTTCCCCTCCTCAATCAGGGGCAGACCATCGGCTTGCTGTTACTGGGCAACCCTCAAAGTCAGCGGCGCTGGCCTGACGAGATCCCCCAAGTCCAGCAACTCATCGTACATCTGCTGGCGGCAGCGATTGCGCGCGCGCAGAGCCAGGGAGGCTCGTTCCTGGAGCGCCTGCGCGGTCAGGATGAGATGGAACTACCCCGGCTAGAACGGGCACTCAGCCAGGCCCAGGGCGAAGTTGAGACCCTGAATGGGCGGCTGACCGTCCTGGTCAAGGAGATCAAATCCCGCGACCGGGAGATTTCGCGGCTGAACCGCGAATTGGAGAGTCGCGCGCAGAAGCCCGACAGCGCGGAAGTCAGCTTCTGGCAGAACGAGGTCAAAGAGATGGCCCAAGAGCGGGAAAAGCTCGCCGCGCACATTGAGCGACTGAAGGCCGAGCGGCGCACCTACGAGCAGAAAGTCAAGGACTTGCTGCGCGATCTGGAGATCATCCAGGAAGATCGCCAAAAACTGGCGCTGCAACTCGCCACCGCGAAAGAGGAACTCTACGAAGCGCAGCAGGCGACACAGTCGGAAACCGCCGCGGCAGCTAACGGCACCGTGCCGGGCATGGTTGTGGTAGATGAAGCCGGCCGCGTCGTGATGGCCGACGCCGTAGCCCGGCAAATGATGCGCTTGCCAGAGGGGAGCATCGTGGGCGGGCCTGTCGATGGCGCGTTCACCGCGCCCCAATGGTCGCAGACCATCCACGCGCTGCTCCAACCGCAATCCGATTCTTCCGCGCAACAGGCGCACCTCTCGCTGACCTCGGTGAACGGGGACTCCGTGGAGGCCGACATCGTCGCGTTGCGCGGGCGGGACGGCGAACCGCGCGGCCTGACCATCGTGCTGCGCCCGCCCGATAGTGGGCTAGAACGCTACGAAGCCCTCATCGGGCTGGCGAATGACTTCCGCACGCCGATGACGGCCATCACCGGCTACACCGACCTGCTCAAAAACGAGCAAGCCGGCATCCTCACAGAGATGCAACAGCAATTCCTGGATCGCGTCAAGTCCAACGTCGAGCAGATGAACCAACTGCTCAACGATCTAATCCGCACCGTTTCCGGTGAGGGTCGCTCGATAGAGCTTTCGGTGCAGCCGGTCGTCGTGCGGGAGATCGTCACGGAGGCCGTGATGGGGCTGGAATCCCGTTTGCAGGAGCGCAAGCTGTCCCTGGACATCCAGGTGCCCACTGACCTCCCCACCGTGCGCGTAGAACGCGAGAGCCTGTACCAAATTTTGCTGCGGCTGCTCTCGAACGCGGCCCTCTGCTCGCGGCGCGGCTCTCAAATCCGCCTGCGCGCCCAAGAAGACCATAGCGCCGGCAATGGCCCTTACCTGCGCATCAGCGTGCGCGATACCGGCGGGGGCATCGCGCCGGAGGACTACCCCCGCGTCTTCCGCCGCTTCTATCGCGCCAACCAACCCCTGGTTCAGGGGATGGGCGAAACCGGCGTGGGGATGGCCGTCGCCAAAACCCTGGTGGAGTCCAATGGCGGGCGGATTTGGGTCGAAAGTGACACGGGGCAGGGCAGCACCTTCAGCTTCATTCTGCCCACCGACGGCACACCGGACTGAAGGGGATTCCGTGCAAACTCACGCGCTCTCACGAATTGCCGGTGTCCTGGCCGCCGGGTTGCTGATTCTGGCTATGGTGATCGGCAGCGTGTGGATGGCGCAAGTCGATCCGCTGCTGACCGCCCAACGCCCCACGCGCGTCGGCCAGATCACGCCCACGCTCTATCCCACCGCGCTGCCCGCCACATCGACCGCGACGCCCGACCCTCCCGGCCTGCCGGATGCGACGCCAACGCCGCCTTCGCCCCTCATAAACCACTGCCAACCGCCCGGAGATTGGGTGGCGCATCGGATCAGGCCGGGAGAGACGCTCTTTTCGCTGGCTTTGGTCTCGAATACCAGCGTTTACGCGCTGATGCAAGCGAACTGTCTCAGTTCCAGTATGCTGCGCGCCGGGGATACCCTCTACACGCCGCCACAAGTTCACGCCACGCCCACAGCGCCCGCCTATCGCTGCGGGCCGCCGGCCCACTGGGTCATCGTCTATGTGCAGCCGGGCGAGACCTTGTTCCGGCTGGCGCTGCAATACGGCACCACCATCGACGCTATCCGCCGCGCCAACTGCATTGTGGGCTACACGCTCTACGCGGGGCAGGCGCTCTATCTGCCGCCGCGTCAGGTCATACCGCCCACACGCACCCCGACGCGGACGTTCACGCCCACGCCGTCGCCCACGCCTGGGCCGACGCTCACGCCTACCGCCACGCCGTCACCCACGTTCACGCCCACGCCCGTCATCACCGGGACGCCGACGCTCACGCCGACCCTCACGCCGCCGCCGTCGCCGACCCTCACGCCCACGCCCGTCATCACCGGGACGCCGACGCTTACGCCAACCCCGACGCCCACAGCGACGCCTGGGCCGACCGGAACGCCTACCGCTACGCCGTCGCCGTCACCCACGCCTACAACGCCCACGCCCACCCCCGTCATCATCGAGCCGCCCACCAGCACGCCCGCGCCCACCGTCACGCCGCCGGCTTCGCCCACGCCGACCCCGACGCCTTCTCCGATGCCCTCGTCCACACCGACGCCGACGGCAACCCCGGCACCGTGATCCGCCCAGTGTACCTGCGCCTCGCGCGCGGCATCATCCTGCTCGCGCTCGTTATCGGCGGATGCACGGGCAATCCCGCGAATCCCACGCCGGTAGCCACCGCCCCGCCGGGGATGCCGACGAGCCATGTAACGAACACGCCGTCCCCCACGCCAACGCCAACGGCCACACCCACCGTCACGCTGGAGCCAACGCCAACGCCCGATCCTACCGCGACGCCAGAGCCAACCGTGACGCCGACGCCCACCGCATCCCCCACACATATCCCCACCGCGACCTTCACGCCGTCTCCCACGCCCGTGCCCGAACATCTGTTGCTAATGCGGGAGTCGCCGGGCACGCACGGTCATCCCACGCTGGCCGATTTTTGGGAGGGGCGGGCCGAGTTCGTGGTGGATGTCCCCATCACCGGGCTGCCGATGGGCGAATCCGAAACTATCGTGATGCGCAACGGCGAGTTCTGGTCTTACGTCCACGCCAGCGCGGCCTCTGCCGGGATTGTGGATCAGTGTGGTGCCCCCGTCCCCTTCCCCGGCTGCACCGTGATCTACCGCAGCACCGATGGCGGGCGCACCTTCCATCCGCCCAACCCGCCGGTATGCCTGTTCCCCTGCGCCACGTGCCCCTGCACCTCTGAGCGCGATCACATCGAGCAGCAGCAGTATCCCCGCGTGGCGTACAACGGCACGACGCTCTTCCTGGTCTACGAGTACCTGGGACGCACGCGACTGCGGCGATCCACCGATGGCCTGATCTGGAGCGCGCCGGAGCGCGTGGCCGATACCGGCATCTGGAAGCTGTGGCTGCGCTCCTGCCGCGCCGAAGAGCGCATCGGCCCGCATCCGTTTGTGCCCTACGATTACGAGTGTCTGGCCGGGGCGCCGCCGGGCATCTTCACTGAGGGCGGGCGCGTCTACATCTTTGTGGGGATGGGGCAGAATCCCGGCGCGATGGGGTGCTACGTGGGCGCGGCGACCACGCCAGGCGAGGGTTTTATGCGCTGCGCGCACAATCCGCTCTTCGTGGGGGCACGCGAGTACGGCCCGCTAGAAGAGAAGGGGCCAGCGACCAACCCGTATTTCGACTTCCGCACCATCAGCTCCGCCGACGTGCAGCGCGTGGGCGACCGCCTCTATATGGTTTACGAGGGCGTGCGCGGCCCCGGCCCCGGCGATCACGGCGATAGCCAGTTCGCGCTAGGTGTGGCGCGCAGTCTCACCTCGCAAGTCGATGGCCCGTGGGAGAAGTTCCCCGGCAATCCCATCCTCGTGCCGCTGCCCGGCAACGTGGGCCTGGGCCACGCCGATCTGGTGGTGGTGCAAGGGCAGACCTGGCTCTACACCTCGCTGGATGGGGTGCATCGCAGCCGCCTGGTGCTGGTGTGGAAGTGAACCTCCCAACAAAAAAAAGCCCCGACGCTGTCGGGGCTTTCAAAACGAACAGAACCTCAAAGAACCCTAAAAAATCCGATTTTTTAGAGATTTGATACTAGATATAGATTTTTCGCGTGCGAATTTCATTAGGTAGTAGGTTGCGTGTGGAAAAATCGGATTTTTAGACTTTTTTCAGG
>SLSP01000087.1 GCA_007130345.1 Thermoflexales bacterium | reverse complement strand
CTACTATCTCGACCTGCACGCTGATCCTGTAATGTTTTGCCATTGTCGCCTCCTTGGTGATGACCCTATTGTAGCTCATTTGGCGATTTTGGCTCTTGAAGGCTATTGCACAGGTCGAAAATCTGTCAGGTCTTTGTCTTTGAGCGCCTCCAGCGTGGCTTGAAGATCGCGTTGCCAGACCTGCTCATCCCACGCGAGTTGAATCCAGATCTCGCGGCGGCCCACGCGGGCGTGGTCGCGCAGTTGGCGACGCAGCCGGGCAACTTGCGAGGACGATAGAGACGCCATCCACGTGGGGCGCAGCGCGATCTGCGCGTTCTCGATGGCGATGGCCGGGATGCGCGCGTCGCGGGCCAGCACCTTGAGCCGCAGTTGGTAGATCAGGTTCTCCGCGCTCTCCGGCAGCGGGCCGAAGCGGTCGCGCAGTTCGTCTTCCAGTTGCGCGATGTCGTCCGCGTCGATGAGCTCTGCCATCCGCCGGTAGAGTTGCAGCCGCAGGCGGTCATCGGGGACGTAGTCGGGCGGCAGGCCCACCGCCAGCGGCAACTCGATGGAGATGGAGCCGATAGGGTCGGGCGGCGCGGATTCGCCCTGGCGCTCGGCCTTGAGGCGCGAGACGGCCCGCGTCAGCATCCGCGAGTAGAGCGTGAAGCCCACCGCCGCGACGTGGCCGTGCTGTTTGCGTCCGAGCAGGTTGCCCGCACCCCGGATTTCCAGGTCGCGCATTGCCACCGAGAAGCCCCCGCCGGTGCTGCTGGTCTCGTTGAGAGCCTGGAGGCGCGCGCGCGCATCGTCGGTCATCCGCCGCTTGTGGAAGAAATAAGCGTAGCCGCGCCGCGTGCCTCGGCCCACGCGCCCGCGCAACTGGTAGAGCTGCGCCAACCCAAAGCGGTCGGCGCGCTCCACGATGAGCGTGTTGGCGTTGGGATAGTCCAGGCCGCTCTCGATGATGGTGGTCGCCAGCAGCACGTCGATTTCCCGCCGGGCAAAGCGCCGCATCACGCGGCTCAACTGGTACTTCTGCATCTGGCCGTGCGCGTAGGCAATCCGCGCTTCGGGGACGAGGTCGCGCAGCCGGGCGGCGACGCTGGCGATGGTCTCCACCCGGTTATGGACGTAAAAGACCTGCCCGTTGCGCTTGAGTTCGCGGCGGATGGCGCGCTGCGTCACGTCGGCGGCATAGGGGCCGATATAGGTCGTGATGGGCAGCCGCTCCTGGGGTGGCGTCTCGATGATGCTGATGTCGCGCACGCCCGTCAGCGACATATACAGCGTGCGCGGGATGGGCGTGGCCGTCATCGTCAGCACGTCCACCTCGGTGCGCAGCCGCTTGAGGCGCTCCTTGTGCGTCACGCCAAAGCGCTGCTCCTCGTCGATGATGACCAGGCCCAAATCCTTGAAGGCGATATCCCGCTGGAGCAGCCGGTGCGTGCCGATGACGATGTCCACCGTCCCCTCGCGCATCCCGGTCAAGACCTGGCCCTGCTCCTGGGGCGTGCGGAAGCGCGAGAGCAGTTCCACCTTCACGGGAAAGGGGGCCAGCCGCTCGTGGAAGGTCTCATAGTGTTGTTGCGCCAACACCGTCGTCGGGACGAGCATCGCCGCCTGCTTGCCGTCCATCACGGCCTTGAAGGCGGCGCGCAGCGCGACCTCGGTCTTGCCGTACCCCGCGTCGCCGCAGATCAGGCGATCCATCGGCTGCGCCTTCTCCATATCCTCCTTGACCGCTTGAATGGCCGCGATCTGGTCAGCGGTTTCGATGTAGGGGAAGGCGGCCTCCAGCTCGCGCTGCCAGGCCGTGTCCCCGGTGAAGGCGTGGCCTTGCACCACCTGCCGCGCCGCGTACAGGTCGAGCAGCTCGCCGGCGATGGATTCGGCGGCCTCTTGGACGCGGGCTTTGGTCTGCGCCCATTGCCCGGTGTGCAGGCGGCTCAAGCTCGGCCCGAAGCCCTCCGATCCCACATACCGGGTCAGGCGGTCGGCCTGGTGGATGGGGACGAAGAGGCGGTCGCGCTCGTGGTACTCCAGCAGCAGATACTCGCGCTCGATGTCGTCGATGCTGCGCTTGACCAGCCCCCGGAAGACGCCGATGCCGTAATCCTCGTGGACGACGTAATCGCCGGGTTGGAGATCGGCGAACTGGAGTTCGGGCGTGGCGGCGACGCGGCGACGGCCGCGGCGGCGGGGTTCGGGCGGCCGCCAGCCGAATAGCTCCTCATCGGTGAGCAGATGGCGCGTCCCGCCGGGGCCATCCCACTGCCAGCCGCCGGAGGCCGCCCCGTAGACAAAGGTGAGCAAGCCTTCGGGCGGCGCGCTCAGGTCGGGGTGTACCGGCGGCGGATTGAAGTCCTGCCACAACTCGGCCATCCGCGAAGCCTGGCGGCTCACCACGACCACCTGATCGCCCAACCCCGTCCACTGGCGGATGCGGCCCAGCGCTTCGGGCAATCGCCCCGCGAAGTGAACCTCCGGCGTAAAGGCATCGGCCAGCGGCCCTTCCTCGCCGCTTTGGATGCGGAGCGCGCGTCGGCCCACCAGCGTGAACTCGAACTGCTCCCAGGTCACGTAGGGGATGGCGTCCGTCTCCTGTTGGAAGCCCTCCGCCGCCAGCCGGTGGCGCTGCTCGACGGCTTCCTCTTCCAGCTCTTCCCACATACCGGACAGTTGCTCGGCGTTGTGGAGCACCACCAGCGCGTCCGAGGCCAGGTAGTGCAGCAGCGTGCCCGTTTCCTGATAGAGATACGGGAGATAGTATTCCAGGCGCGGAAAGGGCGCGGCGGCGGCCAACGCTTGCGCGTCCTCCTCGAAGGCGACGCGGAGTTCGACGGGGAGTTCCGGGTGGGCGAGCCAGCGTTCGAGGATGGGCAGGGCGCGCTCGCCATCGCGGGGCAGCGCCTCGCGCATCGGCGGCAGCCAGATGCGCTCTGGGGCCGAGGTTTCATCCGCCGGAATAGAGCGCTGCGTGGCGGGATCGAAGGGGCGGAGAGTGTCGATCTCGTCGCCGAAGAACTCCAGGCGGTAAGGATGCGGGGCCTGGGGCGGGAAGATGTCCAGCAGTCCACCTCGGCGGCTGAACTGGCCCGGAGCCAGGACGACGCTCACCGGTTCGTAGCCGATGCCGCTGGCGTGGCGGGCCAGTCCCGTCAGCGAGACGCGCTCGCCCACCGCGAGTTTGCGCATCGCCTTGTGGAATTGGCGATAGGGCAGCGCGCGCTGCATCACGGCCCGCGCCGAGGTCACAATGACGGGGGGCGCGGCGGGCTGCGTCGCCGTCCGGTGCAAGAAGAGCCGCGAGAGCACGTTCACGCGGTCGTCGCGGGCCTCCGGCGTCCAGGGGGCGTACTCGTAGAAGAGGACAGGCGGTTCGGGGAAGCGCAGCGGGCGGTGGGGATGGGGCAGCCACAGGCGCAGGGCCTCGCGGAAGCGGCGGGCCTCCTCGACAGTGGGGGCGATCACGACAACCGGGCCTCCCAGGTCTGCGGTCAGCGCAGCGACGAGGGCCGCGCGCGCCTGGGGGATGAGCGATTGGGCCGGGAGGTCGCTTCCGGCCTGGAGGTGATCCAGCAACGTCTGGTAGGCGGGATGCTCGCGTATCCACGCCAGTAGCCCGTGCAGTTTAGAGGTCATAGGTTTGTGGGCGGGAATGGGTAACGGGTAATGAGTGCTGCGACGCGGCGCGTTTTTGCGCTTGATGCGAGGCGAATCGCGTCAAAACGCGCGTTTGCTATGAACCGATCAGGCGGCGATGGGGGCCAAGAGGGAGGTGATGGGTACGCTATCTGCAAGGGAAGGGGTATAAGTTGACAACGCAAGCCATTCGGTCAAGGGAGGCCGCAAGAGAATGTCCAACACCACCGCGCGAAGCTCATCTGAAAGTTGCGTCAAACCGGTGAGGGGAAAGCTGCGTGGCCCCAATTCAGTCTTTTGCGCTAACAGAGAGTATTCCAGAAAGGTCAATCCAATAGCGCGCCGCTCGTTTTTGTTAATCCGCAATACGATGTAATCGTTTAATTCGATGCCGGTGGCCGCTTCGCCTGGACTAAACGAGATGTACAAAGTATCGCTTATCTCGTCATAATTAAACGTTGGCTCGGTCATATTTCACCCCTTATCTCCCTCTTCGATCCGCCAGGTCATCCCCTGGCGCTCGAAGTCGGGATCGCCGGCGAGCCAGGCGTTTGCCAGGGCGCGAGTCTGGCGCAGCACCTCCCACACCAGCGGCTCCTCCTCGGCAGAGAAATCTTGCAAGACGTAGGCGGCGGCGTCCATGCGGCCGGGCGGGCGTCCGATGCCCAATCGCAAGCGGGGGAAGGCGTTAGTGCCGAGGTGCTGAATGATGGATTGCACGCCGCGATGGCCGCCGCTGCTGCCCTCGGCGCGGTAGCGGAGCGTGCCCAGGGGGATGTCGAGGTCGTCGTAGATGACCAGCACGTTCTCCGGCGCGATTTTGTAAAAGCGGGCCAGCGCGCCCACCGCGATCCCGCTTTCGTTCATCCACGTTTGCGGCTGCGCCAGGATGACGCGCTCCCCGCCGATGCTGCCGTGCGCGGTGCGGGCGCGGTGCTCGGTGCGAGAGAAGGTGAGGTGGTGGGTTTCGGCCAGGTCTTGCACGGCCTGGAACCCGATGTTGTGGCGATTGGCAGCGTAGCGGGGGCCGGGATTACCCAGTCCCGCGATGAGGCTGAACGCTCTCACCGGGAGATCACGAACTCTGCCGCCGGCGTCGCTGTTGGCGGATGTAGTAGCGCAACGCGATCTTGCCCGCCTGATACAGTCCGCCGATGACGTAAATAGCGACCGCTAACCAGATGCCCGTCATTAAAGCTTCTTGGATGGCGGCTACGGAGAAAATATCCGTGATGTTGCTGGCATCATCAGCGTCTCCGGGGTCTACAACGCGGTCTGGGTCGGGCGTGGCTGTAGGCCGTGGCGTGGCTGTCGGAGGTTGCTCCACGGTCGGGGCGGGCGCTATGGGGTCTACATCCGGCGGTGGGACTGGCTCATCCGGGGGCAACTCCGGCTCTTCTGGCGTGGCGGTGGGTTCCGGGGTGGGCGTGGCATCCTCGTTGAACACCGTGATGTTGTTGGTGAAATGCAAGTTGGGGTCAGCACTGCCGACTTCGTACAGGGCCAGGGCCAGCGTATACTGTCCGTTAGGCAAATTAGTCGTATCCCAGGTGGCGAGGGTGCCGTTGACCACCATCGTGTTCACGCCAAACGCGATGGGCACCCACTGCGAATCGGCGGTGGGACGCGGGCCTCTGGCGTAGAGCAGGCCGTAAGATTCAAAATTGGGATGGGTGGCCGTCCCCTGAATGGCGACCTGGCCGCTGACCGTGCTCCCCTCCGTGGGACTGGTAATCGTCCAGACAGGGTCCTGGTATAAAGGGGCCGCGTACCCGCGAATCGCCCCGGACAAGCTGGCTATCAGCACGATGATTATTCCATATCGCAGCACATTTTTTGCGCGCATACCCTCTCCTGCATACGTAACGTGCGGTTCCGTTCAAGTTGTATAGGCAAAGGCCCTGTGCGTTTCGTGAATATAGGGCGTCTGCAAAGAAGAAGTTTAACATGAATGTAAAGGTTGGCAAGTTTGCGCTGCCGCACAACCCTGTAGCATCAGGGGACTAACGCGAACCCGGCCCATTATCTAAATCCGATAATTATGGTACAATAAAATCAAGGACAGATAAGTTGGCGGTGCGGTTGTATTGCGTGCCGGCTTGCGTGCTCAGGAGTAAACTATGGCTAAGATACTTGTAGCTGATGATGATAGGGTGATGTTAGGATTGCTCACAACGCTAATGGAATTGGAAGGCGATGAGGTGATTACCGTCACACGCCCCGATGATATTGTACCCATCGTGCAATCGGAAGAGATCACGATGGTGTTGATGGATTACCATCTGGCCGGTGGGGATTCTATGATCGCTCTGCAAACCATCAAGAATGACGACGATCTCAAGCGTATCCCGGTATTGGTCACTTCGGGGATGGACCGCGAGGTTGAGTGTCTGCGGAATGGGGCCGAGGGCTTTATTCTCAAACCGTTCCGCCCTGCCGAGTTGCTGCGCCAAATGCGGATGATTATGGATGAAAGTCAACAGAAGCTGCCCTAAATTGTATTGGATTGAGCAAGGAAGATATTAGAGAGCATGACGCGAAGAAGGAAAAGAAAAAAGTCACAGCCGAATGAGCAGTGGTACAAAGTCGATTTGCACCT
>SLSP01000023.1 GCA_007130345.1 Thermoflexales bacterium | reverse complement strand
CTGTGCGCCATCACCGCGATGTTGGCGGACTGTGGCTACGAGATCGCGGGGCCTATGGCCGATCTCTGCCGCCGCCATTTCGCCTATCGGTGCCCCGCGCCGGATGCGGGACGCGCGCTATGAAAGCCCTCGCGTTCGTCGGCCTGCTCATCGGCCTGCTCGTTACCGCCTGCGGCCCTAGCCCCATTATCGAGGAGATTCTCCCATCCGCCACATCGCCGCCCCCAGATGAGCCGACCCCCATCCCCACCGTCGATCTTTCTATCCCCGAAACCGTCGGCGTCAGCTTCTTGGAAGCGTGGACGCGCCGGGAGTACGAGACGATGCACGCGCTCCTCACTCCCGAACTGCGCGCCGGCCTGACGCTGGAATCGTTTACGCGGGCTTATGAGACTCCGCTGAACACCACCACCACCATCAGCATCACTGTGCTGCCCCGCGCCCTCAATGTGGATAGAGTCACGCAGCGAGCCTGGATTGAGTTCACCACCATCTGGCACACCGGCGTCTTCGGCGATTTGCAGGCTAACAATCAGCTCAATCTCGTCGAAGAGGACGGCGCGTGGTGGGTCGATTGGCGACGCGCCACCATCTGGCCCGATCTGATGGGGGATAACGCTTTCGTCGTCGAGTACCAGATTCCGCCGCGCGCCAACATCTACGACCACGCGGGAGCCGGGTTAGCCATCCCTAGCACCATCGTCACCGTAGGCGTGATTCCGGGCAATATCCAGGATGAAGCCGCCGTATTGGGCACGCTCTCGCAAGTCCTGGAGATGTCACAGGAGGCGATCCGCGCCATCTATGCGAACCAGCCCACCAACTGGTTCATCCCCATCCGCGAGATTACCGGGGAGCAGAGTCTGGCGCACGACAGCCAGTTGACCCTGCCGGGCATCCAACGCCGCGAGCGTACCGGGCGCATTTATCCGCTAACCGGGGTGGCTGCGCACGTCGTCGGCTGGATTTCGCCCATTCCCGCCGAGGATTACGATGCGTATCGGCGGCAAGGCTATCGCGGGGATGAGCGGGTAGGTATCTCCGGCCTGGAAGCCGTCTACGAGCGCGTGCTCGCCGGGCAAAACGGCGGGCGGCTGTATCTGGTGGATGGCGAGGGCAAGTATCTGGGCGGTATCGCCGAGCGGCGGCCCGAACGTGGGCGCGCTATCTACACGACCCTGGATCGCGCACTCCAACAGAGCGCGGAACAGACGCTCGGCCAGCGCCGCGGCGCTATCGTCGCGCTGGATGTTCACACTGGCGCGGTGCGCGCGCTGACCAGCGGCCCCATCTTCGATAACAACGTCTTCATCCGCACCACCGATACCGCCACGTTGCGCGCGGTGGTCAACGACCCCGATCTCCCGCTGCTCAACCGCGCCACGCAAGGCACCTATCCCGTTGGTTCGGTCTTCAAAATCGTGACGATGGCCGCCGGGCTGGAAGCCGGCGGGCTGACGGCGCAGAGTTCCTTCTACTGCTCCGGGCACTGGGACGGCCTGGGCGAAGCCAGTCGCAAACGCTGCTGGCTGGAGACCGGCCACGGCGCTATCACGCTGGCGGATGGGCTTACAGCCTCGTGCAACGTCACGTTCTACGAAGTGGGCCGCCAGGTCAACAGCGTCGGGCCGGAGGTCTTGCCCACCTATGGCCGGGCCTTTGGCCTGGGGACGGCGACCGGATTGCAAGCCCTGCGCGAAGCCGGCGGGTTGATGCCCGATCCGGAGTGGAAGTTAAACACCTACCGCGAGCGGTGGGCGATGGGCGACACGATACATCTGGCTATTGGACAAGGGTACTTGCTGGTGACGCCCCTCCAGGTGGCCCAGATGACCGCCGCCGTAGCCAATGGCGGCACGCTGTACCGCCCCTACCTCATCGACCATATCACCGAGGGGAGCGGCCATCCCGTTGAGAGCACGCAACCCGAGGCCCGAGGGAATCTCCCCATCACGGCGAACCACCTCGCCGCTATCCAGGCCGCGATGCGCAGCGTCACCACCGCGTCGCACGGCACAGCCACGCATCGCTTCCAGGGATTGGGCATCCCCGTAGCCGGCAAGACCGGCACCGCCGAAACCGACGGCACCGCGCGCCCACACTCCTGGTTCGTGGGCTACTTCCCCGCCGACAACCCGCAAATCGCTATGGTGGTGATGGTCGAGAGCGCGGGCGAAGGCTCCACCGTCGCCGCGCCGATGTTCCGCCAGGTCATCGAGCGCTATTACGGCCTGCCCGTCACCCCGTTGCCCTGACCCCTCACTGCGCGAAAACGACCACCTGTGCGCACATCTGCACGCTTTGGACGTTTTCTATTGACGAACCGTGCAGATTGTGCTATAGTCAGTACAGTTAAGCAACCACACAGGCACGGATATGCTCAAAATCGAACGTCACCAGTTTATCACACAGCAACTAGCCAACGTCGGCGTCGTGCGCGTCACCGAGTTGGCCGAAGTTCTGAACGTCAACCCCGGAACCATCCGCCGCGACCTCATCGAATTGGAAGATCAAGGTATAGCGCGGCGCGTCCACGGCGGCGCGATGCCCCGCGGAAGCGCGCTGCGCCCCGGCCCGGCCAGCGATCTGGCCGGGCGCATCGGCCAGGCCGCCGCCGGCTTTATCCCGGATCGCAGTGTGGTCTTCTTGGGGCCGGGCACCTTAACCTCAGAGGTGGTCCCCTTTCTCCACCGACACGAGCACCTGACCGTCATCACCAACGCGCTCAACATCGCCTGGAGCACGGCGCAGCAAAAGCGGCACACGCTCCACATCCTCGGCGGGCAAGTCCACGCGGATGGCGGCATCTATGGCGACGCCGAGACGCTGCGGCACGTGCGAGTCGAGTGGGTGGTGCTGGAAGCGCGGGGCCTGGATGCCGCGCGCGGCCTCACCCACGATGAGCGCGACCCCGCGGATATGGCGCGCGGGCTGTTCAACCTGACCGCGCAGGTGATGGTGCTCGCGGCACCACAAGCCCTCGAACACGCCGGCGCGCTCTTCATCGCCCCGGCCAGCACCCTTGATATTCTGGTGACAGGGCGCGAGGCAGATAATCCCCCCTTGTGGGATCTCAGTGAATTAGGGGTGCGTATCGTGCTCGCGTAGCACCGCCCCCCAGTTATCAAACCCAAATCTCAGATTCAGTTTATCATCACAAAAGGAGCTATTCTATGGCAACTGTTACCTACAAAAACGTGTATAAGCGCTATGGCGACCTCACCGTCGTGACCGATCTCAATATCGAGATCGCCGACAAGGAATTCCTGGTATTCGTCGGGCCTTCTGGGTGCGGCAAAAGCACCAGCCTGCGGATGTTGGCCGGGCTAGAGGAAATCAGCGAAGGCGAAATCTACATCGGCGACCGGATGGTCAATGATGTGCCCCCCAAAGACCGCGATATTGCGATGGTCTTCCAGTCCTACGCGCTCTATCCGCACATGAGCGTCTACGACAACATGGCCTTTGGCCTGAAGCTGCGCAAGGTGCCCAAGCAGGAGATCGACCGCCGCGTGAAGGAAGCGGGGCAGATTCTGGGCATCGAGCACCTGCTCGACCGCAAGCCCAAGCAGCTTTCCGGTGGGCAGCGTCAGCGTGTCGCCGTAGGCCGCGCCATCGTCCGCGAACCCAACGTCTTCCTGATGGACGAGCCGCTCTCCAACCTGGATGCCAAGTTGCGCGTTCAGGCCCGCGCCGAAATCACCAAGCTGCACCAACGCCTGGGCACCACCTTTATCTACGTGACCCACGACCAGGTGGAGGCGATGACAATGGGCACCCGGATCGCCGTGCTCAAAGACGGCATCCTCCAGCAGATCGACACGCCGCAGCGGCTTTACGACCTGCCCGCCAACGTCTTCGTTGGCGGCTTCATCGGCAGCCCGGCGATGAATTTCTTCGACGCCACACTCATCGATGAAAATGGCACGATGTATGTGGACTGCCGCGACTTCCGGGTAGCCGTGCCCGAAGAGAATCGCCAGCTCTATAAGCCCTACCTAGGCAAAGAGATTATCATGGGCGTCCGCCCAGAGCACGTCCACGACCCCGAATACCCGCCGCCCGGTATCACGCCCGCGTTGGTTGAGGCCAAAGTCGATGTGACCGAGTTGATGGGCCACGAAGTCAACGTCCTCTTCGCCACGCCGCACACATCCTTTATGGGCCGCTTCGATCCCCGCACCAGCGTCACCGTCGGGATGACCAAGACCGCGGCCTTTGATATGAGCCGGATGCACATCTTCGATAAGGACACCGAATTAGCCATCCGCGAGTAGGTTGCGTATAGACAGACACCAGGGCCGGGGCAGATTGCCCCGGCCCTGTGCTGTGTGCCGGATAAAGTAACGGGAATTGTCGCGTCACGGAGATAGCACGCGCGCGAGCACTTCGTCGAGCGCGGCCATCTCGTTGTACCACACCACCTCCCGCGAGATGCCTTGCAGCGTCGTGGAAACATCGGCCCCGCGCTGCGCCAGAGTGAGGATGGGGATGCCCCGCGCCCAGGCGTACCCGGCCTCAATGCCGATGCCAACGCCTTTCTCGGTCAATTCAACCACGACGAGGTCGCAGGCATCCAGCGCGGCAAAGGAGGCGCGCATCAGCGCGTCCGGCGGCAGGTGAATTGCGCCCCAACGCTCGACGTCCCGCGCGATACACACGGACTCGACGCCGTTGCGGGCCAGGGCGCGGGAAAGGGCCTCGATAAGCGGGCGATTGGCGTTATCGGGATGATATTTGATGGCGATATAGGCTGTGTTCGGCATGGTCATTTTGAGCCTCCTGGTTATTGTCAAGCGTCAAGCGTCAAGCGTCAAACGTCAGCAGATTAAATCGTCAACGCCAGGGCCATCCGCTCCAGCCCTTCCAGCAGCAGCGCGCGCGGGCAGCCGAAGTTGAGACGCGCGAAGCCCTCGCCGCCGGGTCCGAAGTGCGCGCCGTCGTTGAGCGCGACCCGCCCGCGCTTCAGGAAGACGGTGTGCGGATTGCCGATGAGGGCTGCCTGGCGGCAGTCGAGCCACGCGAGGTAAGTCCCCTCGATGGGCGACATCGTCACGCCGGGCAGGCGCTCGCGCACGAAGCGCGCCGCGACGTCGCGGTTGGTTTCCAGATAGGCCAGCATCGCGTCAAGCCAGGGTTGGCCGTCACGGTAAGCGGCCAGCGCCGCCACGTAGCCGAGCACGTTCGCGCCGTGGAAAAGGCCCGCCGTCGCCGCCTTGAAGCGTTGCCGCAGCTTCGCATCGGGAATCACGGCGAAGGAGCAGTACAGCCCCGCGATATTGAAGGTCTTGCTGGGCGCCATCAACGTGATGGTGCGCGCCGCGATTTCAGGAGCCAGCGCCGCGATGGGGCGATGCCGGTGGCCGTCGAGGAGCAGGTCGCCGTGGATTTCGTCGGAGCAGATGACCATATCCCGCGCCAGACAGCGCTCGGCCATGTGCTCCAGTTCGTCTGGGGTGAAGACCCGGCCCACCGGGTTATGGGGATTGCAGAGCAGGAACATCCGCGAGCGCTCGGTGAGCGTCGCGTCGAAGCGATCGAAGTCAATGGTGTAGCGCCCGTCAGCGCCGCGCGTCAATTCCATAGATTGCGAGTGTACGCCGCTGGTTTCCGCCGCGTGCAGGATCGGGGGATAGACCGGGGTCTGCGTTACCAGGCCCTCCCCGGCAGCGACGAAGGCGCGCGCGGCCAGCGTAAAGCTGGTCACGACGCCGGGCGTGAAGACAATGGCATCCTGCGTCACGGCCCACCCGTGGCGCTCCTTGAGCCACGCCACAATCACCTCCTTAAGCTCGCGGGGCGGGAAGCTGTAGCCGAAGACGCCGTGTTCCACCCGTTCCTGTAAGGCCCGGATCACCGGCTCCGGTGAGGCGAAGTCCATATCGGCCACCCACATCGGCAGCACGTCCTCGCCATAACCGGCCCATTTGACACTATCGGTTCCCCGGCGCTCGATGATTTTGTCGAAATCGTAAGGCATACTGTTCTCCTTATTCGTGTTGCGTGTTGCGTATTTCCCAATTATACCGAAGAAAGCCATATACCCAATTTGTACCCATTGTAGTAGAATAAGCATGGTACGCTTGGCTCCGAGGGGATTGTCAAATCCCTGCCTAACCGCTGGAGTAACGGCTCAATTTTATGAGCATGCCCTAGTACAGCGCGGCATAAATAACTCCCCAGTTGAATTTGCTCCAAGGGGAACGTCAGTTCCCCGGTTCGCCGCGTAGTCGCGGATCTGACGATCCGCTCTGAGCGGGGCTAACTGGGGAG
>SLSP01000189.1 GCA_007130345.1 Thermoflexales bacterium | reverse complement strand
CTGCTGTTTCTCGTAGACCAGTTCCAGGTTCTCGTCCCGCTCACGCCACAGCCACAGCGCGCCCCCATCACAATTGAGGAGCACCAACGCCCGCTCCATCAGTAATTCCATCACGGTATTCAAATCGCGCTGTTTTTCTGACAAGGCCAACGTCAGGCGATGCAGCGCCTCCAACTGCCGGAATTGCCGGAGCTGCTCGCGGCGGGCTTCCTCCACATCCTGGAACAGCCGCGCGTTGTCGAGCGCTACCGCGGCCTGGCTGGCAATGGTGGTGAGCAACGCCCTGTCGTGCTCGTCGTAACGGTGCGCGTGCTCATAACTCTGCACGGCCATCACGCCAACCACGTCCTGGCCCATCACCAGGGGCACGCCCAACCAGGACTTCGCCTGCTCGCCGATTAGCTCCACCCCCTGCCCCCGCAAAAAGCTCATATTCTCGTCTTGCGTAGAAAGCAACAGCGCGCGGCCCGTGCGCATAATGTAACCCGTCAGCCCTAACCGCCGGGCCATCCGCTCGACCGGCTGCCGCTCGCCCCGCTCCAAATGGAATACCGTCACCCACTCATCGGCGGCCTCGTCCACCAGCGTGACGAAGAAGGTGTTCGCGTCCATCACGGCAGCCACCTGCGCGTGCAAATTCGTCAGCAACTCCTCGATTTCCAGCGACTGCGCCAGCACCTGCCCCACCTGGTTCAGCGTCTGCAACTCCCCCACCCGCCGCTCCAGGGTCAGGAAGGAGCGCGCGTTCTCCACCGCGCTGGCAACCCGGTCAGCCAGCACGCCATAGAGCGACTGCTCCGACTCCGAGAAGGGCCGGGGCTTGAGGCGCGCGGCGTAGATGAAGCCGAGCAACTCGTCATCAATGCGCATCGGCGCGCCGATGGCCGCCTGCACGGGATAGCGCGGGCCTAGCAGATTAGGCACCGCGTCCCCTGCCCCGCTATGCCAGGCCAGGGGACGCTTCTCGGCGATGGCCCGCGTGATGGCCGCGTCCAACTCCGCCAGAGGCAGATCGGCCAGACGCCGCGCGCGGATACCCCGCGCGCCCTGCGGATGCAGAACTTTCTGTCGAGATTGATACAGATAGCAGACGGCGACATCACTGCCTAGCAGGCGCGCGGCTTTCTCCGTCGCCAACCGGGCAATCTGGTCGAGGTCCTTGAGCCACGTCGGCAGCCCAGAAATCTCGTAAAGTATTGAAAGTTCAGTTACGCGGTCCATTGTGTGCATAGATTTTGCCTCGCTGATCCTATTGCGTAATGCGTGTTGCGTATTGCGTCACGCAACACGCATTACCTCACGCTCACGCCAACGCGCACAACACCACCGTCTTGTTGTGCAGCACGGCCAGCCCCGATTCCGAAGGCGGCGCGATTTCGCCAAAGCTGAACATCCCGATGAGGGGCACATCAGCGCCCACCACGTCCCGGATGTGATCCAGTTCCGTCATCGCATCATCGCCCATAATCAGCAGCCGCGAGATGCAGTTGAAGACGATGAGGGCCGCCGGCGGCTGCCCCTCCAGCGCGTCGAGGGCCTGCTGCGCTGCATCGCGCGCCGCCGCGAAGAGGTCGTCGAAGTCACCGTGCATCATGTGGACGACGGCGTTTTCCGGCACCGTCGCCACGAAGACGATAGCGCCATCTTCCTGCACTTGCAGCGGGTCGCGGATCAGGTATTCGCCGGTGCCGAGCGGCATCCCCAGGGGATGGCCCATCGCAAACGCGCCGAACGTCTCCGCGCTGAGATCGGGCGCTTCTTCCGCCCAGACCTCCTTGTACACGTCGAAAGCGGGCCGCCCGTCGATCTCGTAGACGATGTTGCCCTCGGCGCGCGTCACCACCAGCGGATTGCCGACCGGCTTCCAGCCGTGCCCCACCCCGATCCCGATGGGCGATTCGGCATCCAGCAGCGCGGCAAACAGCGCGTCGGAGCGCACGTCGCCATCGATAAACTGCACCGTCTTGAGGAACTGGAGATTATCGCCCGCGCCGCCGCCCACCAACGGGCACAACGGCCCCATCTCGTCTGAGAGGCTCTGCACCACCTCGGTAAGCGCGCCGGTGAGGCCGTCGGCCATCACCATCGCCGCGACGTGCCGCTGGCTCAAGTCCACCGTATCGAGATACTCGCCGAGCGCGTCGGCCACGCTCTCGCCGACCCGCTGCGCGTCCTCCTGGATGCCCTCGTCTATCGCCAGATGCAGCTTCAGCCCCTCAGAGCGCACGGCCATCACGGTGAGCGCCTCGGCGCTCAGTTCCTCGGCGGTAATGACGCCGCCCGCGCAGCATCCCACCAACGTGGCCGCGCCGATCTCCGAGCGGATGCCCGCCACCGCCGCCTCTTGATCGTAGCGGTCGGTGGTAAAGGCGATCACCAGATCGGCCTCGCCACTGAGCTTCTCCATCGCTTGCGCGGCAGCGATGGCACCGGCTTGCCGCGCGTCTTCGTGGTTGCTAAATCCTACCCCTGCCTGAGTCGTCATAATTATCCCTCCTCTGAGGATTGTGCGGGCGTCTGCCCTGGATTGTCTTGCTGCTCTTCCAACACCTTCAACTGCACAAAAGTGTCGCTAATGCCAAATGCTGCGGCCATCTCCTGCACCGCCGTCTGCACCAGCGTGTTCATGCTGGTCGCGCGGCGCATCTTATTGGTGATCTCGCGGGTGAGCTGCTCGCGGGCGGCCCGCCGTTGCGTCGCGTCCAGCAGCCGCAGGTTGTCGGCGGCCATCGCCATGCGCTCGGCCACCGCCTCCACCAGCGCGATCTGATCCTCAGTCCAGACCCGTTCCGTGTCATCATCGTGAACGCCCACCACGCCCACCACCCCGCCCCGCAACGCGCTCGGCACCACCAGGGCCGAGTGGCCTTCCGGCCCCGCGTCGCCAGAGAGCACGACGGGCTTGCGGTCTTCTACAGCGCGCTGCACCTCTGGCAGGACGCGCTCGCCTAGCACCGGCGCATCGACTTGCCGACTCTCGTAGCGCGTCACCGGCGCGATGCGCAAGTACTCCGACCACACCCGCTGCTGATAGCGGCGCTGCGTCGCTTCCATTTCCTGGAGCGCGCTTTGGGTCTGCTGGAGCAGCCGCGCGTTTTCCAAAGCCACCGCAGCGCGCCCGGCGATGGCGACCATCAGATCGCGGGAATGCTCGTCAAAAGCCCCCGCGCGGGCGAAGTCGTAAGCCAGAATCGCCCCCATAACCCGCTCGCCAAGCATCAGCGGCGCGCCCATAAGCGAGAGTACCGTCCGATCCGCCTGGAACTCCGGGCGGCGCAGGCCCAATTCCAGCAGCCGGCCTTCCACGTTTTCCCGAATCAGCAGCGGATGTTTGCTCCGCACCAGATAGGGGATCAGGCCGTTGATGTTGGCCCGATACGGGGTAAAAGGCCGCGTCACGCCGCCGGTGACGGCTTCGAGGGCCAACGTGTACGCATCGCTCTCATCATCATAGAGGAACAGGTAGACATCGGACGTGGTCAGGAGTTGCTGGACGCCGTCATAAATCTCCAGAACCACATCCCCGATATCGCGGTGCGTGGTGAGGGCCTGCCCTAGCTCGTTCAATCCGGCCAACTCGGCGGCGCGGCGCTGCGTCTCCGCCAACAACCGCGCGTCCTCGATGGCGATGGCGACCTGGCTGGCCATCGTCTGCAACACCGCGACATCCTCCTCGGTGAAAGCGTTGATCGCGGAGGATTGGATGGTCAACGCGCCGATGGCCTGGTCACGGGCTACCAGCGGCAGGGCCATCTCCGAGTGCGTGTCCGGCAGGAACGGGTTATCGAAGCGCGCGGCGGCATCGCCCACGTCCAGCGCGATGCGCGCCCGGCGATCCACCACGCACGCGCCGATCATCGACTCGCCCCCCACCTCCAGCTTGTGACCGCGCGCCAGCATCTCGCGCCCGGCCTCGCCGGTGCCGGCCCGCAGAACGGCCCACTTGCCCGGCTCTTCCGTCCATTCTCCGCCGTGGTCGATCAGGAAGAGGCCCACGTAATAGAGATCGAAGCGTTCCCGCACCAGCTCGACGACCTGACGGATCATGGTCTCCGGCTGCAAGATGCTGCCGACGGCTTGCGCCACCTCCGACGCCGTTTGGAGTTGCATCGCGCGATTTTCCACCTGCTGCACCAGCAACGCGCCCTTGAGCGCGCTGCTGATCTGCCCGCGCAACGTCTCGAAGGTGGAGGCCGTGTCCGGCCCCATCTCGAACAGGCCGAAACCCAACTGTTCCTGGCCGAAGTAGCAGGGCGCGACCACCAACGTCCAGCGCCGCTCGCGCGGCCAGAGATCGTCCGGCAAGAGGCGCGGCGTGGCATATTGGGGCTTGTCAACGGGCAGCCAGACCCGCGCGCCTTGCTGATAGGCCAGGAGCAGCCGGGCCAGCGTCGTGGGATGATGCGCGTCTTCATACAGCGCGAGATAGCCAGTGGGGATGCCAAGCCGGGGCAGTTCCTCGGCCAGCGTGTGCATCAGCTTGTCGATGTCAAAGCTGGTGAGGAGCGCGCGCCCGATCTGGTCGAGGGTGTCGGCCAGCAGGTTGGCCCGATACTGGCGATAGTCCCGCGCCCAGCGCATCACGTCCCCCACCAGGATGTGCGCTTGCCGCCAAAGCTGCTCGGCGCGCAGCACCAGCGCGGGCTCGGCGATCAGGGGTATCACATGGCGGCGCGTGGTGGACAGCACCCGGTGCCACACGCGCAAGCTATGCTCGGCGGTGGCGGCCTGACGCATCAGGCCATCCATGTGCGCCAGGAACACGCCCGCGTCAACCGTCCCGGTCAACGCTTCGGCCAGGCTGTGCAACCACGACGTGTCCCAATCCGGGCCGAGCACGCGCCGGGTCTCCGACGCCAGGTGCTCGGTAATGTCTTGGCGGATGCGCGGCACGCGCTCGGCGAACGCCTCGGCGAAAGGCCGCGCGGGGGCCGCCTCGGCGGGCGCGCGCTCAGCGTCCGCGACTTCGCTGCCCGCGTCGAGCACCGCCTGCGAGAGACAGCCGCACGAGCGCCGCACCACCAGGCGCGGCGTCACGGCCACGCGGGCTGCGTCATCCTCCCCACGCAGCACCCGCATCAGCAACGCGAGGCTCTGATAGCCCTTCTGATAGTGGTCGGGATCGATGGTCGTCATCGGCGGGGCGGCGGACTTGCTCTCGGAGGCATCGTCAAAACCCATCAGCGCCACATCCTCCGGGACGCGGATGCCCCGCGCTTGCAGCATCCGCAACATCCCCATCGCCAGCCCATCACTGGCCGCCACCACCGCGTCGATGTCCAGGGGATCGCGGTCTAGCAAAGCCGCGCAGATGTGGAGCGGCGGCGGCCACCAGACGGGCGCGGGTTCGGAGATCAAGCTCTGGTCGAAGGGGAACCCGTGCTCGATCAGCGTGTCGGTGTACGCGCGGAACCGCTCTTCTGCGCCCGGATGGGTGTGCGGCCCCCGGACGAAGGCGATGCGCCGCGCGCCGTGGACTTCTATCAGGTGGTGCATTATCTGGCGCACCCCCTCGTAATCGCCGATCATGACCCTGGGCGCGTCGGCGACGTTGCCTTCGACGATGACGTGCGGCAGATGGCTGTATTGGCGGCAGAAGGCGTGCAACGTCTCGCGGTCTGCGTTGGCCCCCAGCGCCCCCGCGTGGATGATCACCCCGTCCACCCTCTCTAGGGGCACCAAATCGAAGACGATGTTGGATTGCGTGGCGACCTCGGCCTCGCGGCCCTCCGGGGCGCGCAGGCTGACGCCGGGAAAGCCGAGCAGGTTCACATCGTGGGCGACGGCGGCGTCGTGATAGCCCCGCCATTCGTCTTCGGGGATGGTGCCGTTCAGGGTATTGGTCAACACGCCAATGGTGAGGCGGCCCGATGCGTCAGCGCGTTCAGACATCCGTATCTTCTCCTTCATCCGGGGCATCCGGGTCGGCAGCCGGTGGCATATCCTCCGCTGCGTCCTCGGTCTCCGCGATCATCTGCACATAAGCGTGAGAGCCGCCCAGGATTTTGATCAACTCCTGCGTCGTAATCCGCATCAGCGATTCCAGGTCGGTCGCCAGTTGCATCTCGTCGGTGACGGCGCGGATGGCCTGCTCGCGGGCGGCGCGACGTTGCGTGTCCTCGTAGAGCCGCGCGCCTTCGAGCGCGCTGCCCAGTTGGGACCCCAAATCCTCCAGGAGCGCGGCCTCGTGCGATGACCACGTACCGGCCTTGCGCGCGCGCAGCGTGCCGAGCACGTTCCCCCGCACTTGAATGGGCAAGGCGAACACGTTGAGGTCTT